>JBBJOX010000342.1:0-3248 GCA_037724245.1 Thermomicrobiales bacterium
AGTCGCTGATCGGTAGTGACCAGATCCATCGCATCGAGCGCAACCGGCCAGAGCAGGGAATCAAGTGCGAGATCCGGATCCCAGATCCATTGCACTACCGGACGGTCGATAGAGAGCACGGGCAGACGGCGAAGCATGGCGACCCGCCATTCCATCGTCAGTGCCTCAAGATGGTTACCGGGTTCGCCTTGCAGCAAACCGCGAATGGCTTCCCGCAATACGAGCGCCCGCTTGCGAACGGCTACAGATTCCAGGGGTTCGCGTTTCGCAAGTTGGACGAGTGGCAATGCCTGCGACCGATCGAGGATGTTGGCAGAAAGTGCCCAGCCGAGAACGTTTCCGTACCCGGGAAGTAAAACATCGATATCGGGTGATCGTTGTTGACGCTCGATGGTGTTGACGAAATCGATCGAGAGCCGCCCTCCGACGAGTGGAATCCTCGACTCGGCTGGGAGTAGCGTGTCGGCAGATTGCCGTGTGTCACGGCGGCGTGATCGCATAGGGCACCCCGTAATGACATACCAGTCCATTGAACGTTACGAGCTCATGGGAGGAAGTGTATGGTAACAGGCAATCGGCTGCATGCGTGTGTCGCGATTGGTTTCATCTTTCCCTTTGAACCAACGCTTAAACCGTGTCTTCATGCTGAACTCAGGAAAGGGCGTGACTCACGACACTCAATGCCTGCGCGCTTGCCGAGGCCCAATCCACCAGCGAAGCCAGGGCGCATCGCCTCACGTCTTTTCGGCACGACTCTTCCGGTGGCCCGGTAGCGCTAGCGTTTTCCAAGCCAGAGCAGACATCCGTCCGCAAGCTCAGGACAGACTACGGTCTGCCGCTACGTGACAAAGCAGAATTCTATGACTCGGCGGTGACGGCGTCCGCGAAGTCTTTCATCGAGCGGAACTCCCAGTCCGGTCGAACCTCGGGAGCGACATCGGGTGTTGCGCCAGACCCTGTTTTCTCGAATCGCCGATTGATCCAGACAGTGGGAAGGCCGATTGCCTTGGCCGGGAGATGATCGTGGAACAGGCTTTGAGCCACGTGCAGCAGTCGATTTCGTGGAATACCTTGCTCATCGAGCCGTTGCAGAAGTGCCTCGAAGTTCCTCGGATCGGGTTTGTACGATCCGATGTCATCGGCAGTTAACACGGCATCGAACGTAACGCCGAGTTTCGCGTTACTGGCAGCGAACGAAGCCCGGTCGACATTTGAAAGAATGATCAGTTTGTATCGACGCGACAGTCGATTCAGGGCGCTGGCCGAATCGGGGAAGGCTGGCCATGCCGGGATAGATGCTCCGAAGGCGCGTGCAGCTTCGTCGGACACATCGATTCCGAGCGCGGTACCGGTGTTCTGCAGGCTTCGACGCAGAATGTCGGGATAACGATCCGTGGGGAACTCGCGCTCAGCGGCTGCCTCCATGTCGGCATAGGTTGCGAGCAGGGCTTCGGGATCGGGCGAAGTTCCATCGGATAACTGCAGGCGGGCCAGATGTCGCGCGATGCCGGTTTCCCAATCGATCAGGGTTCCGTAGCAATCGAAGCTCAAGGCGTCGAAGTCTGTCAATTTCATTGCTGATCTCATGCTTTCATTCTGGATTTTGCGTCGACGAGCAGTGCTGGTGTCAATGAATCACCTTCAGGCCAACGACGCAGCCGACTATGCCAGCCAGGAAAACGACTCGCAGCAGGGAGACTGGCTCTCCGTCGAAGGTCATGGCGTAGGCGACAGTGAGCACGGCACCGATTCCTACCCAGACGGCGTAGGCGGTGCCGACAGGAAGATCGCGCATGGCATAGGCGAGGCCGGCCATGCTCATCGTGAGCGCAGCAAGAAATATGAGTGTGGGTGTGAGTTTCGAGAAACCATCAGATTTGCCGAGCGCGGTGGCCCAGACTGCTTCGAGCACACCGGAAACGACTAACACGACCCATGCCATGTCATTGCTCCTCACACGCCGTCTTGTCGCAGACCGGGTACGGCGCACCTCGTCCGGGTGCCTTGTGGCCAAGGTCAGTATCCCATACGAATGCATTGCCGAATCAGGTGATCCCGGGTTCGATCACCTGCCCGATTGCGAAGTCGAGACCATCGAGTAGTGCCTTGTCGTCGTCGGAATTAATGCCATGCAGGATCAACCCGTCGACGGTCGCGGCCAGGTTGATCGTGGCTTGTTCCAGGGATATTCCGGCGCGGGTTTGGCCGACTTCGTGGGCATATTCGAGCAGATGGCGGATTTGGCGGCGGAGCAAATCCACACCTTCGGCATGGGCCTGGCGGAGTGACGGTCGGGTAGAAGCGGCCGCAGAATAGGCGATCCAGACGATCGCTTCCTCACGTCGTTGATCGTCCAATGGCAGGAGTGTCTGCAAACCGCGCTGGGTGATCCGGTATGCATCGCGAATCGCCGGCAGATCACTGATCCGTTCGAGTTGCCGATCCGCTGTCCGTTCGAGAGCGGCAACCAGCAGATCGACTCGTGTTGGAAAGTGATGTTGGACGGTGCCCGAGGCGAGACCGGCCTCCCGGGCGACACTCCGGATACTGATCGTGTCGAAACCGTTCCGCGCAATGATCCGGATTGCCGCATCGGCAATTGCTTTCGATGTAAGGCCGCGCTGCACTGGTTTCCTGATCACGCGATACCTCTCTTGTTGTCCGCCTGCGGAAATGTGTCATACGATTGTATGACACATTGGCTATTGGGCAATCCCGGATTGAATGCCCACTTCGGCCTTCGGAGCCACGGGAGTTTCAGGAAGGTGTCGCGTTGGATATCGCACTCCTGCTGACGTTGGCGGGGCTTGCGTTGGTGGATAGCACCAGTTATGGAACGTTCGTGATTCCTCTGGTGTTGATTGTGGTTCAGCGGCGCGTTCAGGTTCGACCGCTGAGCTGGTATTTCCTGACTGTCGTCGGTTTCTACTTCCTGATAGGAGTGCTGCTCACACTTGGACTCGATGTGTTCATCGATGTCCTGACAGATATTCGCACTTCGCCTGCAGGGACGGTGATCCAGTTGCTGATTGGTGGTGGGT
Organism: Thermomicrobiales bacterium; assembly: GCA_037724245.1. Lineage (GTDB taxonomy): Bacteria > Chloroflexota > Chloroflexia > Thermomicrobiales > UBA6265 > JBBJOX01. The sequence goes on from JBBJOX010000342.1 coordinate 3,042, forward strand.
TGCTGCTGCTCAGTTTTCGGGTAGGCGGCAAGAATGCGACGAAGCGAACACCGGAATCGCTGATTCCCTCGTCGGTCAGTCGGAGGGCGATGATCGGTCTCGGGATCACGGCCGCGATTCTGGAAGTGGCAACGATGGTGCCCCATCTGTCGGCGATTGGTCTGCTGGTGACATCTAACGTCGCGCCAGGGCTCCAGATTACCGTGC
>JBBJOX010000343.1:0-2623 GCA_037724245.1 Thermomicrobiales bacterium
CATATCTGGACGAGGTTCGCTACGAGATTCTGCAAGATGCCGAGGTATTGCTGCTGAAGGCGAGTGCCGGTGAGATCGATATGCATTTCCGGCATATCAATACGAATATCAACAAGCCGGTGCTCTCAGAAGCACAGGACGCTGGTGACTTCACGTTGTACGCGACGAATCGCGGCGATATGAACAAAGTTATGATTTCGTTGAACCTGACGCACTAGGACGCCTGACTTCGCGAGGTGCTTGGGAATCACGATTTCCGGTCCGCACTGTCGCTGGCGATCGATCGTCAGGAGATCATCGATACGGTCTATGTCAGTCAGGGTGAGCCGTGGCAGGGTGCGCCGAAAGCAGATACGCCGTTCTACAACGAACTGCTGGCGAAGCAATATACGGAATACGACGTGGTTCAGGCGACGGCGATGCTGGATGCGCTGCTTCCGAATGTCGGGGGCGACGGGTATCGGTTGCGACCTGATGGTCAGCCGCTGGTGATTCTGGTCTAGGTCTCGACGGAGGGTGTTTCGGCACCGGTCGATCAGATGAATTTCTTGGTCGGATATTGGCAGGCGGTGGGGGTGAATGCGCAACTGAGTCCGGTCGATCGGAATTTGCTGTATTCCCGCAAGGAAGCAAACGATCAGGACTGCGTTGTCTGGTGCGGCAACGGGGGTTCGCAGCTCGGGGCGTTCGTCGATCCGCGCGGGTACTTTCCGCACAATATCGAAGCCAACTATGCCGTGCCGCGGGCGCTGTGGTTCACGAATGCGGAAAACGCGCAGGCACAACCAGAGGAACCGCCCGAGGCGACGACGCAGCAGATGGAGCTGTATCGTCAGATCGAAGCGACGGCAGATCCGGACGAGCAGAATGCGTTGTTCGCGGAAACTCTGCAGATCGCGCAGGAGCAGTTTTATGCAATCGGGATCACGTTGCCGGGTCCTGGCTACGGGATCGTGAAGAACGGATTCAAGAACGTGATGAACGATATGCCGGAGGAATGGACGTATCCAAATCCGGCGCCGACGAATCCGGAGCAGTATTTCAAGATGTCGTGAGGGGGGGACATTTTTCTGGAGCACCCGTCGGGCAGTGATGTTCGGCGGGTGCTTTTGTGTGAGCCGGTGATATTAGTAGAGGAGGGCTGGATCGAGACATTGGATGGCACGAGGTCCTTTATCAATCGACCAATCGCGTGTGCGATGGTGGTTGGAAAGGTCGACTGATTCACGATGACGACGTTTACCGAGTGACTGCGATAATGGTGGTTCTTGTGGTTCTTGTGGTTTTGAGTGTTTGCTCGGGATGTGTCAGATGACGATGGATGATCGATTGCGACCGTGGTATCACCTGACGCCACCCGCAAACTGGATGAATGATCCGAATGGACTGATTCAGTGGGAGGGGGTGTATCACCTCTTCTATCAGTACACGCCGGACGGAGCTTTTTCGGGGCAGAAGTACTGGGGGCACGCAACGAGCACGGATCTGGTGCGGTGGGAGCATCTGCCAGTGGCGCTGTCGCCGGACCCGGATTCTGCGGATGAGGATGGGTGCTGGTCTGGGGTTGCGGTGGTCGATGGGGATCGGGTGGCGTTCATCTATTCCGGAAATCGGGACGACAAGCAGCGGGCGTGTGTTGCGTATGCCACGGACGATTCGCTGGGGACCTGGGAGAAGTTTGCCGGGAATCCGGTGATTGCCGATGTTCCGGATGATCTGCCGATCACCATGTATCGCGATCACTCGGTGTGGCGCGAGGGTGAGACGTGGTTTCAGGTGATCGGGGCGGGAATCGCAGAGGTTGGCGGGGGTGCGTTGCTTTACCGATCGCCGAATTTAATTGAGTGGGAGTATTTGGGTCCCATTCTGGTCGAGGATCCTGCCCGGATCGCACCGGAGTGGAAGACGAACGGCTGGGAATGTCCGGATTTCTTCGCGCTCGGCGATCGCCATGTCCTGACTATTTCGTTATGGGGTGAGGAGTTGCGTGTCGGGTTCTATTCCGGTTCCTATACGGAGTTTCAGTTCTCGCCGACGAACTACGGGCTGCTCGATAGCGGAATGAGTTTCTACGCACCGCAGAGCTTCTTCGAGGAGTCCGGGCGACGGGTGATGTTCGGGTGGTTGCGCGAGGAGTGTTCGGCCGGGCTGCAACTGAAGCATGGCTGGACGGGGGCGATGTCGCTGCCGCGGGTACTCGATGTCGATGCGTCGGGGATGTTGATTCAGGTAGTGGCACCTGAGGTCGCGTCGCTGCGTGGCGAACGGATCGCGCTCGACTTCGAACCGTGCGACTGGTTCCGACGGATCGATCTGGGTTCGTTCGATGTCAATACGATCGAAATCGAGTCGGAATGGACGTGGGGTGATCAGGGGTTGATCGGGATCAACCTGTGTTCATCGTCGGGCGAGCAGGAGCGGACGGTGATTTCGCTGTCGATGGAAGATGACGAACTGATTGTCGATACGTCTGGGGCATCGCTGGAGCCGGAGGCGAGGGGTCGGGTGTCGCGTTCGGGGCTCGGTCTGGTCGAGGGTGAATCGGTGCGGGTGCGGGTGTTCGTGGATGTATCGGTGATCGAGGTTGTGGTCAACGATCGGACGTGGATCACATCGCGGGTGT
>JBBJOX010000343.1:2633-3195 GCA_037724245.1 Thermomicrobiales bacterium
ATCTGTCGTCTACGGTTCCGGGGCGGGTGGATGTGTGGGACTTGGGAACAGTGCGCGCGTGATTTTGGCAGAGACCAATTCTGCGCCTGCAGTGGGAGGGTACGCCTAAGGGGCTGTGGAGGTGGTGACGGTGATGACTGATGTGTACGTTCCGGCGCTGCTGGATGCGGGGATATTGAGTTCGATGAAGAGGATCTGGGCATAGGAGCCGGAACCTGATCCGGGTGCGGCGATGATGACGGTGATGGTGGTCAGGGTATCGGTTCCGGTCAGGATCAGGTTGGCGGCAGGGATCGGCGGTTGGTTAGAGGCGATTCCCGTGTAGGTAAAGTTGGCGACGGAGATGCTGACGCTCCAGCCGGTGGCCGTGCCGAGCGAATCGGTGACGTTGAGGACAAGACCGCCGTTGTTAACCTCTGCATCGTTGGAATAGACGAGCTGATCGAGCGTCGCATCTGCAACGGACGCGATTAGAGCTCCGGTGATGATGTTGACTGGTTGACAGGGTGTGGTGCTGCCGAGGTGAACTGAATCGCCACCGTATGTGGATTTCACATAGATG
>JBBJOX010000344.1:0-3189 GCA_037724245.1 Thermomicrobiales bacterium
GAACAGCCCCTGACTCGAGGCAACCATCGTGTACCCCATCATCTGGGCGCGCCGATTCACGCGCAGCCACGAACGCATGATCTCGGCACAACGACGAAGCACGAACCTGCCGGCGCCACTGGATCGGACATCCTCCAACCCGCCGAGATACTCACCGAGAAACCCGTAGAAATCAGCATTCGCCTGCCGATCGGCCGCCCAGAGTGGCGTCGCCCGATTACGAATGCGAATCATCACGTACAACGCCAGACCAACGAACGCAGTCAAACCAAGTCCGATGCGCCAGTCGACCCGAAAGAGCAACGCCAGAACGCCGATCATCAGCAGTCCGTTGCCGAGAATCGAGACGACGAACCGCGAGAAAAACCGCGCCAGCGTCGAGACATCGCCATCGACACGCTCGATCATTTCGCCCAGGGTGTGGGAGTTGTGGAACGAGGCATCGAGCCGAAGCAGATGCTCTGTCAAATCAGTCCGCAGTTCGTTCGTCGCGGCCCAGCTAACGGCTTCGGCCAACCAGGTCTCGGCGACAGACGCCAGCTGGGCGACGATCGCAAGTCCAATCGTGACCAGGGCGAGAACAAGCAGGGCCGAGATCGGATCGCCCTGGGTCGCCCGATCGATGAAGCGACTGGCTACAAGCGGTGTCGCCAACTGTACGCCAATGATCACGATCAGTACGATCGCCAGGCCGATCATGCGGGTCTTGTGTGGGAGGAGATAGACAGCGAGAAGCCGCCAGTAACGATTCAGTGATTCGAGGGATGACAACACCAGTCAGGAACTCCAGAGTGCACGCAACACAACAAAGCCCTCGCAGTCGGAACTACGAGGTCACATTCGAATGCGCAATGCGGAGAGGGCGAACTGGCGTCGGCGAGCGATCCGATCGGTTCGACTAATGTCAACCGCTGTGGATTCGTCGCAACGCGATGGCTACTACAGGAGGTGAGCCTGGCTCATCCGGCACGCGCGTGGGGTTATTCGCAAGGACATTTGAGGAACCTCCGGTCTGGTAGTGCGGAACCAAATCACATCGATTCGCGAAGCCGCTCTGGCGAGTCTATCGATCAGGAGTCGCTTGCGTCAACCCCCGGGCACGTCAGTAGTCGCTCAGCCAGATCGGACTGGTCCACGCTTTTCGGCCGTCTTTCTGCTCGATGATGACCCGGAAAAACCCGCTTTCGAAGAGTGTTCGGCGAAACGTGGCGCGGGTCAAATCGTCGCCCCGGCGATAGTCTCGCACCGTTCCGGCACCGCCGAGCATGATCCCGATCGCCGGTGAGCATTCGACGACAATGTCATGCGACGTCACCACGACAGTGTGAATCTCGGCACCGGTGCTGGCGTAATAGTCACCCGCCTTCAGTGCGCCGAGGAGAGGCTCCGGTTCGAGCGATTCCGATTTCACATGCACCCAGCCACCGAATCGGTCGAACCGGTCGTGCTTGAAATGGGCATCGTCGGCAGCGAACGCGGAAAGTCGAAACCCTGATGTCGAGAGCGAATCTGCCAGAAACCAGCCGTTGCCGCGGTCGCTGTCCAGCGTGTGGCCGTGGTTGTAGATCTCGATCGCATCGACGTAATCGATGATTCCCAGCGCATCGGAGTGGACGACACCGTTCCACATTGGATGGGGAATCGCCACGAAGGCTCCCGCCTCCTGCGCCCGCTGGGACAGGGATGCGCCATCGTCGTCGGCCGTCACCTGTGGGAAGTCTAAGGGAAGTCCGATCGCCAACAGGTCCCAGAGGATACCGTTCTGCAGTCGCGGAGCGTGCATTTCGACCCCGATCAAGGTAGTGAAATCCCGAGTCCGAAGCTGGGTCGTATCAGTAATCGGAAAACCATAGCGGCCAATGAAGTGATCGGTAATCGTCACGAAATCGTAGTCGCGTTCGCGATATGCCAGAGCGACATCAACCGGGGAGAGCAGCCCATCCGATTGTGTACTGTGGCTGTGAAGGTTTCCCTTGTAGAACGATCCTGGCTTATCGAAAAGAAACTGACGCACGCGAAACGACCTCCGGAAGACACAACGGGAAGTGAGCGGATCCGGATTGGGACCCGTCGCCTATCGTTACACGTCGAGCGAGATTCTGCACACGTTCACAGGACTACGCTTCTACGTAACGTTCACATCCGGCACCCAATGCAGAGTGGCACCCGCCTCCCGTGAGGTTCACCCTCCCTGCGTCGCCTTTGGAGAGTCACTGCGAACTCGGGCTGCATCGCCTCAACCCATGACCGCATTCCCCTATCCCCTTCAAAATGACGCCGCGGGTGAGGCGTACGCGCTCGAATCATGGTAGCGAGGCACTGGGCGACCACAAGCGCTATCGAGCGCCATCTCATCCTCATTATCCTGAGCCTGCGAAGGATCTGTAGCCTGCCCAAATGCCTTGAATGGCGGGAAATCGATTGTCGCTCATTGATCCTTCGTGCCTCAGGATGACCGTGGCGAGGACTTAGCAGGCACAAATCAAAGCGATGACTACCGGCTCCGCCAAGGAATTCTTCCTTCGTCAGAATAACGCCGGGGGTGAGGCGTACGCGCTCGAATCTTGGTTACGAGGCTCCGAGCGTAGATCCATTCGCAGACTCAGGATGCGCGACCAGGCATTAGATCGACCGGGGCTGAATCCTGCGGGTCGTAGCCGAGTGCCGACTTCGTGTGCTCGATATCCCAGAAGCGGCGCGGATTGTTCGATATGCCGTAGCCGACGAACCATGGCAGGTCGGACTCGAGGCATCGCTCGATCAAATGCCTACAATCCCGTTCGCTGAGCCAGGTCGATCGCGTCCGGAGGCGCCAGCGTTCGATCCCGGGTTCATCATCACGCTCGGCTTTCCAGAGGTTGTTGGGATGCCCCGGCGCTTCCGGATCCTGCACTGTGCCGATCCTCAGGCAGTGCGCCCGTAATCCGTGGTGGTCGACGTAGTAGCGGGCCATCGCCTCGCCATAGACCTTCGAAACACCGTACAGCGAATCCGGTTTCGTCTCTGCTTCGTGATCGAAGACCATCGGATTGTCGAGTTCGTACAACTCCGGTGCGTAGAGGTTTTCGTTCGTCCCGATCGTGTGGTTGGACGATGCGAACACCACATGGCCTACACCTGCCTGTCGCGCTGCCTCGAACACGTTGTAGGTCCCGATCAGATTGCTGTGCAGAATCTGCTCCCAGGACG
>JBBJOX010000345.1:0-1727 GCA_037724245.1 Thermomicrobiales bacterium
GCGTAGGAGAGCGCAGCGCGTGCCGATTCCTGCATCACATCGCCGGCGAGACCGGTGATCGTCAGATTGCCGCGACCAGTCATCGTTGCAACCTCGACCGGGATGATCTCGCCGCCGACTTCCGTGGTGCCGAGTCCGATCGCGAGTCCGATCTGACTACCTCCCAGATCCTGCTCGTAGCCGTAGCGTCGTGATCCGAGAAACTCCTCGAGATTGTCGGTCGTGATCACGATCGGAGATTCGGCGGAGATTTTGCCGCGGACGATCTGAGTAGCAATCTTTCGGCTGAACTGGGCAATTTCCCGTCCGAGTCCACGCACACCGGCTTCCCGCGTGTAATCGCGAATGATCTGCTGCCAGGCCGCATCGTCGACCAGTAGATCAATATTGCCGAGGCCGCTCGAACTCAGGTTACGGCGCAGCAGGTGACGTTTGGCGATTTCGATTTTCTCGTCTTCGGTGTAGCCACTGACTTCGATCATTTCCATTCGATCGCGCAATGGGCGAGGAATCTGCTGTCCGTAGTTGGCCGTGGTGATGAAGAGCACTTGCGAAAGATCGTAAGGAGCATCGAGGTAGTGATCGGTGAAGCTGCTGTTTTGTTCGGGATCGAGCACTTCGAGCATAGCGGCTGTTGGATCGCCCCGATATTCGGATGAGAGTTTGTCGATCTCATCGAGCAGAATGACCGGGTTGCGGGAGCCTGCTGTTTTCATTGCCATCAGAATGCGACCTGGCATTGCACCGATGTAGGTGCGGCGATGGCCCCGGATTTCGGCCTCGTCGCGAACCCCACCGAGACTGACCCGGACAAATTCGCGACCCATTGCTTCGGCAACGGAACGGCCAAGGCTCGTTTTGCCGACACCCGGCGGTCCAACCAGGCAGAGGATCTGGGCCGACGAATCGGTGCCGGCGCTGAGCGTCAGTTTGCGGACGGCGAGGAATTCGAGGATGCGTTCCTTAACTGATCCGAGACCGAAGTGATCCTTGTTCAGCGCGGCCTCGGCGGTGACGAGATCGATCAGGTCCTCGGTTTGCTCGGTCCATGGGAGTTGCAATGCAGTATCGATATAGGTCCGGACCACCGTAGCCTCGGCGGAGACATTGGGCATCTGCTCGAGCCGTTGCAGTTCTTTCTGCAGTTTCTCCTGAACGTGAATCGGCATGCCACGACCACGGATCCGAGCCGCCAGTTGCTCATATTCGGTCAGTTCGTCGCCGTCGAGTTCCTGATGAATGACTTTGAGCTGTTCGCGCAGGTAATACTCGCGCTGACTCTTGTCCATATGATCGCGAACACGGTCGCTGATTTTTTGCTTGAGTTCGTGAACCTGAAGTTGTTCCGATAGGAAAGCGCCGAGGCGCTCCAGCCGTTCGAACGCGTTGCTGGATTCGAGAAAACCCTGCCTTCGCGGCAAATCCTCGACGAGTTGACTCGCCAGCAAATCCGCGAGGTGACCCGGGTTCGTCGATTGTTCGACGATGTCGAGGACTTCCTGGGCGATCGTGCCCTGGGCTTCGGCAAATCGAGCGGTCAGATCCTGAACGTGCTGAATCAGCAGTTTCGGATCTTCCGGGGTCGACATCGACTCACTGATCTTGTCGACAACAGTTGTAAAGAATGGGCGGGAGCTGTTGATATCACGGAGATGGACTCGGCTCAGACCCTCGAGGACGACCTCGAAGTTGCCACGCTGATCACGCTCGGCAGAGAGAATACTGGC
>JBBJOX010000345.1:1737-3174 GCA_037724245.1 Thermomicrobiales bacterium
GAGGGTACCGATGTCGTAGAGATCATCCGGCCCGGGATCGATCTGGTCGAGATCGCGATGTGTTGTTACTGCAACCATGCGGCCAGTGATATTGGCTTCTTCAATGGCGTGAATCGAGCGCGGTCGGACGACCAGCAGCGTCACCACGTTTCGGGGAAAGATGACCACATTCTTGAGTGGCAGGAGCGGGATACGCTGAGGCTGATCTCCGTCGATTCGCGCAACGATATTTCGATGTTGTCGCATACAACGATATCTCCCGAGTCCCGTTCTGGTCGCTACTTGCCTGGGAATTGCATGTTCGCACAGCGGCGCATTTCGACCCCCACGATTGATCTGCGTGCCTCATGATAGCGTGTTGGATGGCTAACTGCTAGGCTTTCGACCTGTCGGCTGTGACTCCAAGACCACTCAGAGACGGCGAAGTACGGAGCGAAAAGTGCGTACGTATGGCCCTTGCAGCACAAATATTGCCTAAACTGCATCATCTGCGCGGTCGGAACAGGAAGGGGTCGAGCCAATTGGTGACTTTCAGGCACGAAACGTTGGAATGTTGTCGTGCTGGCTGATCAGGCGATCTCTTCGGGGTAGGGCTGACGGTATCGTTCGATGGATGATGCGAGGTGATCGACGATTGCCGTGGTCGCGAATTCGAGATCGTCGGTAATGGTGAAAAGATCGATATCGCGTGTCGAGACCTTGCGAGATGCCAGCAGTGTCGTCGTGATCCAGTCTTTCAGACCTTTCCAGTACTCCGTGCCGATCAGGAAGACCGGCATTTCCTCCAGTTTGCCGGTTTGAATCAGGGTCAGCACTTCGAAGAGTTCATCGAGAGTGCCAAAGCCGCCGGGCATGAAGACGAATGCCCGAGCATATTTCACGAACATCGTCTTTCGTACAAAGAAGTAGTGGAACTGCAGTGGCAGGGTCACGTACTCGTTGACGCCTTGTTCGAACGGGAGTTCGATGTTGATACCGACCGATACGCCTCCCGCTTCTGCCGCTCCCTTGTTGGCAGCAGCCATAATCCCAGGACCGCCACCGGTGATCACCGTGACCCCCTGACGCGCCAGCGTGTGCGCCAGAAGTGCTGCCTGATCCCAGAGGTCCTCCTCCGGTTTGACTCGCGCCGAACCAAAGATCGTGACGGCTGGGCCTATTTCGGCCAGTGTGTCGAATCCGGCGACGAATTCGCCCATGATCCGCAGAACTCGCCACTGATCGGTGTGGAGAAACTCGGTGGCTCGCTGGCGTTCGGTGTCGCTCCAGCTGAGCAGGCGCCGATCTTCTGTGGAATTGTGGCGATCGTTGTTCGACATCTTGGTTCTCCGGTTTGTAAATCGACGATTGCTGATCGTGCAAGGGTACAATCCACGCTGGAATACATGTCGGGAATGGGGTTTTCGTGGTAGATCGGAAGTTCGTGAGTCTGGAATC
>JBBJOX010000346.1:0-3164 GCA_037724245.1 Thermomicrobiales bacterium
TGGGCTGCCGAGTCAACTTATGGAGGATCGCGATGACAATCCGGACCGAGGATGGCGTCAGATTCGACGAGATGCAGCGGGATCTGTTCACCGGCGTGCTTTCCGATGTACTCGACAGTCTCGGGTATCGCGATCAGGCGATGGTCGCAACGATCCGCCCAGTGGTGCCGAGGTTCACGGTCGTTGGCCGCGCCCATACCGTGCTCTCGTCGGACATCTACGACATGCCGGACGATCCATACGGCATGGAAATTGCTGCGGTCGATGCGATCCAGCCAAATGATGTCGTGGTGGCTGCGACGAATCACTCGGTTCGAACGTGTTTCTGGGGCGAACTGCTCTCGACTGCGGCGACGATGCGCGGAGGACGCGGTGCGATCATCGAGGGATACACCCGGGACGTTCACAAGATCGAGGAGATGGGATTCCCGGTCTTCACCACGGGCATGCGCCCGGTCGATTCGGCTGGACGCGGCATGGTCGTCAGTTTCGGGAAGCCGATCGAGTGTGGCGGGGTCCTTGTGCGGCCGGGTGACATCGTATTCGGCGATGTCGATGGCATCGTAGTCATCCCGAAGGCGATCGAGACGGAGGTGATTGCGTTGGCCCGTGCCAAAATAGCCAGTGAGAACAAGATGCGCGATCAATTGCTGACCGGGCGCAGCTTGCGCGATGTCTATGACGAGTTTGGGATCCTGTGAGACATCTGCTGTAGGGTCAACCAGCTTGTCTGTGCCCCGAAGTTAGAGTCCGCGATTCTTTGGCAGAGATAAGCTCCGCTCCTACCGTTGGTACCAGTGAATCTTTGGCAGAGACAAGCTCTGCGCCTACCGTTGGTACCAGTGAAGCGCGGTCAGAGAAGATACGCACCTACCGCCAGTTATTCAGAAATGGGAGATGACATGACATTTGAATCAGAGCCGACATTCCTGAGTCCGGACGAACCTGCCGCCAGCGCGCCGATTCTCGAGGTGGGAGACCCTGTTCTGGCGGTCGACCATGCAAGTGCCTGTGGCGAGGGTCCGCTCTGGAACGAGGACGAACGATCGGTGTACTGGGTCGATATCCCGGCGGGCCAACTCTTCCGGTACGATCCGGCAACTGGTGTCAATCTGCTTGTTTATCAGGACGATGGGCAGATCGGTGGGTACACGTTTCAGACCGATGGTTCGATTTTGCTCTTCGGCACCGCTGGAAAGATTATTCGCTGGACTCCGGAAGGTGTTGACACCCTGTATGCCACGCTCCCAGGAGAGGAAGACACACGCTTCAACGATGTGGTCGCCGCACCCGATGGAGGTGTGTTCTGCGGGACGATGCCGAGCGACACGCATCTCGCGAGTCTGTACCGCCTCGCGTCAGATGGCACGATCACGAAGATCTATGACGACATCGGACTCTCAAACGGCTTCGGCTTCAGTCCGGACAACCGGACGTTCTATCACACCGATTCCAATCTCCACCGGATCTATGCGATCGATTACGATCCGGAGACTGGCGATCTCTCCAACCGACGCATCGTCGTCTCGACGGCGGATGACGACACAGTGCCGGATGGGATGACCGTCGATGCCGAGGGATTCATCTGGTCGGCGCGTTGGGATGGCAATGCGCTTTACAAGTACAGCCCAGCTGGCGACGAACTCGGCAAGGTGAACTTCCCCGTGCGCAAGGTTTCGAGCATCGCGTTCGGTGGTGAACTGCTCGACACCGCATGGGTGACCACAGCTGGTGGGACGAATCGGGGGAGCGACGAGGGAGCATTGGCTGGGTCACTCTTCCAGATCGATCTGGGAGTGAAGGGTCGCGCTCCGTTCCGCTCGCGGGTGAACGTGTAGGTAATTCCCGGCGCGATGAATCATCGGTATCGAATACATCCGGCAGATCGTCCAGCGCACTCCGCCCTGCACGTTCGTCCCGAACTGGTGGCCGTGTCGGGTACGTCTCCCGGCCCGGCTGGCGCTGAGCGGACGGTGCCTGCTGCGGACGGGATGGGCGAGTTGGGCGTGATGCCGGTTCGTCCCAATCCTCGGACACGTCTGGCTCGCGGCGTCGTTGCGGTGCAGGCTGGGCGAGCCGCTGCCGGTTGCCGCCACCTCCACCACCACCGGACGAACGGGTAACCGGACCTTCTCCGAACAATTGATGCAGAATAATGATGCTAAAGGTACCGAGCGCGATTCCGGCGAGACTGAAATCACCGAGTTGCAGGGTGTAATCAGCCGTCCCGATAATAATTGTGACAGCTACGATGAAGAGATTTCCGCTACTGGAAAAGTCGACCCGGTTCTCTGTCCAGATGCGGAAGCCGGTAACCGCGATCAATCCGAAGAGTACCGTTGCGACGCCTCCAAGAACGCCGTCCGGGATCGAGGCGATGACGGCACCGAACTTGGGAGATAATCCGAGCAAGATGGCGGCGAAACCGGCAATGACGAAGACGGCTGTGCTGTACACCTTCGTCACGGCCATGACGCCAATGTTCTCCGCGTAGGTAGTGACTCCGGTGCCACCGCCCATGCCGGCGACGGTGGTTGCGACACCATCTCCGATGAATCCACGACCGAGAAACGGCATCAGGTTCGATTTGGTCATCACGGACACCGCCTTGATGTGGCCGGTATTTTCGGCGACGAGCACCACGGCGACCGGGATCACCAGGGAAATCGCATCCCAGGAAAAGGACGGCGTGATGAAATCAGGCATGCCTATCCAGGCAGCCGATCGCACATCGTCGAGATCGACTCCCTGAATGAAGAATGGTCCGATCTCGCGCCCTGCCGCCGTGCCACCGAGCAAAAGTGCCACCAGATAGCCGAAGACGGTGCCGAGGAGGATCGGCAGCCGCCCGATGAAACCACCGGTGTAGAGCGCGGTTCCGAGCACAGCGGCGATCGTGACGAACGCAAGGAACATGTTGGTTTGGGCGAGCCCCCGGGCGGAACCAGCGAGATTCAAACCGATGATGGCCACGATCGCACCGGTCACGATCGGCGGCATCAGCGCATCAATCCAGTCGGTGCCAAGGATCTGAACAGCGAACCCGATCAGCGTATAGACAACTCCGGCGGCGACGATACCGCCGTGGCCGATTGTCACGCCGCGCGCAATCTGGACGTGTCGGCCGATCCACACGTCGTGGCCGATGTTGATCGGGTCGCCGA
>JBBJOX010000347.1:0-3139 GCA_037724245.1 Thermomicrobiales bacterium
GCTTCGTCTTCCCCGGCTCCGATATCTACGGTGGGCTCGCCAACACCTGGGATTACGCTCCCCTCGGCGCCGAACTCAAGAACAACATCAAGCGCCTCTGGTGGCAAACGTTCATTCATCGGCGGGCTGATATGGTCGGACTCGATTCCGGAATCCTGATGCACCCTAAAGTCTGGGAAGCATCCGGGCATGTGGTGAACTTCAACGATCCGCTGGTCGATTGCAAAACCTGCAAGTCCCGGTTTCGGGCCGACCACCTGATCGAGCAGAAACTGGGCCGCACCGATGTCGACGGCCAGTCCCCGGAACAGTTGTCGGAGATTCTCCGCGAAGCCAATCTCTCGTGCCCGGTTTGCGGAAACCGGACCCTGACCGATGCCCGCCAGTTCAACATGATGTTCAGCACCACGATCGGCCCGGTCTCCGAAACGGGACAGAAGGCCTATCTGCGACCGGAGACGGCCCAGGGTATTTTCGTCGACTACAAGAACATCCTCGCTTCATCCCGGGTGAAAGTACCGTTTGGCGTCGGCCAGATCGGCAAGGCCTTCCGCAACGAGATTACTCCGGGCAACTTCATTTTCCGGGTTCTCGAATTCGAGCAAATGGAAATCGAGTACTTCATTCCGGAAGATGATTGGCAGCAGCATTTCGATGACTGGCAAGCCGCAATGTCCGACTGGATCGATCTGATCGGCCTTGATCGGGAACGCGTCCGGGTCCGGGAGCACGAACCGGAAAAGCTGTCCCACTATTCCAAACGGACGGTGGATTACGAATATTTCTTCCCGGGGTCGCTCGGCTGGGGTGAACTTTACGGACTGGCCTACCGGACCGACTTCGATCTGAAGAGTCACCAGGAAGCCAGCGGTGTCGATCTGAGCTACTTCGACCAGGCGAACAATCGGCGGTATCTGCCGCATGTCATCGAACCGACGTTCGGGGTCGATCGAACCTTCCTGACCGTCATGATCGATGCCTATGACGAAGAGGAAACGTTCGACGTCAACGGCAAGCCGGATATCCGGGTGGTGCTTCGGCTCGATCCGAAACTTGCTCCGTACAAGGCGGCCATTCTGCCTCTCGCCAAAAAACCGGAGCTGACCGAGGTCGCGAGAGCCCTGTTCCAGGATGTTCAGACCGAGACCGATGCCCTGATCGATTACGACGAAACCGGAAACATCGGCAAGCGATACCGACGGCAGGATGAGATTGGCACGCCGTTCTGCGTCACCGTCGATTTCGATTCCCTGGAAGATCAGGCCGTCACGATCCGCGATCGCGATACGACCTCACAAAACCGGTTGCCGATTTCAGAAGTGCCTGGTTATATTCGCTCAGCAGTTCGCCAGGGTACGCCGGGTGTCTGACGAGGAAGTGAAGCTACCGCGACCAGTGAGTGCCGCGACACAGGAACGGCGTGACAGGAAGATGCAGTCGCAGATCAAACAGCGCAGGATTCTGCGCCGGTTGATCTTTGGTTGCTACGGAATCCTGATCGTCCTGATTGGTCTCGGCGTCTATGATCGCGTCTTTTCATGGGACGTTGCCGAACACACGGAGGAGTACTTCGAAAAGGAGGATTTCCTCGGGCAACACACGGCCGATCCCGTGTTGTACGAACAGATTCCACCAGTCGGCGATCCGCATGCGCGAATTCCCCAGGCCTGTGGGTTCTACAGCGAATACGTGCTCAATGAATACGCAGTGCATTCCCTGGAACATGGCGCTGTCTGGATTGCCTACGATCCTTCGATCTCGGGTGATGATCTGGCGACCTTGCAGGAGCTGGGCACCCAGCCGTATGTTCTGGTCAGTCCGTATCCGGGCATGAACGAACCTGTATCGGTCAGTGCCTGGGGACACCAGATGACACTTGGCAGCGTCGATGAAGGCAAGATCGACGCATTCCGTTCCAGGTACAGCAACAATCAGGAATACTCACCGGAGTTCGGCGCGCCGTGCGGTCCGAGCTTCACCGAAACAACCGATATCGAACCACAGCAGATACCATTCGTTCCAGCAGCTGAAAACAGTCCGGGATTGGGCGGGATCGATGTGGTCGATGCCACGGCGACGGCGGCCGCATCGAGTGGGGAGACTCCAATTGCGTCACCTCAGGCAACGCCGGCTCCCTGAACGCATCGGGTTTGGTAGAATCGCGTACGAACAGCGCCCGATGAAACCGGAAACCCGACATCGTCGCTACATACCCTGAAACCGTCAGTTCCTGTCGTCGGTCGCGCAATCGCACCCGAATCGATAGTCAAGCAGCCGAGGATACCTTCCGACCATGGCAAAGAAATCCCGATCCGGTTCGTCGAACACTCCTCGTCAACGGCCATCGACTCCGTCGCGAACCCAACCGGCGCAGGAACCGGTCGCAGCTGTACGGCGCGACCGCCGCTCCGGAAGCATGCAGAACCGCAAGGAAGAGCGACTCAAGCTTCAGCAAACGCAGAAGCGGCAATGGCTCTACACCCGAGTTGCCTTTGGCGTCATTCTGGTGGCATTGATTGGCTGGTTCGGCTATATCGGGTTTCAGGCCTACCAGGGGTATCAGATTCGCGGCGACGTCGATGAGTACTTCGGCAAGGACGATTTCGTGGCCGAGCACTACGACACTGGTGCCGTGCTGTACGAGCAGATTCCTCCAACCGGTGGTTTCCACAACGCGGCCTGGCAGAACTGTGGCTTTTATGATCAGTACCTGAACAATGTCAATGCCGTGCACTCACTGGAACACGGAGCCGTCTGGATCACTTACGATCCTGCGCTTCCGGAATCCGATATCGAATCGCTCCGCGAAATGGGCGGCCAGCCGTACATGCTGGTCAGCCCGTATCCGGGAATGGGCAGCCCGATCACCCTGAGTATCTGGGGGCATCAGCTCAAGCTCGATTCGTTCGACGAGGGAAAGATCGATGCGTTCGTTCGTGAATACAAGGTGAAGCAGGAATACACACCGGAGTTCGGAGCGATCTGCTACGGCGGAACCAGCGCGACAACCGACGTCGAACCACAGCAGCAGCCGTTCATCATCGCCGATCCGAGTCTCGGACCTGTGGGCGGTATCCGCGATATCGATGCGACTGCCACAGCAGCAGCGCTGAACCCGGTGCCGACGCCAACCGTTGAA
>JBBJOX010000348.1:0-3112 GCA_037724245.1 Thermomicrobiales bacterium
ATCCGTTCCACGATGTCACGCCGAGGCACAGCGTCGCACCATCCGCCGTTCGTCAGTTCGTGCAAGTGCTGATCAGTGAGGTTCGCGACGCTGTTGCGGAATGTGCGGAACGTGGTGCGAAGCCACTCGATCGTTTGTTCGGGTGATCCATCCACGATCAGGCCCACTCCGGCGGATTGCCATGTGCTGGTTACGTCCCCAAAGCAGTGATTCTCATAGATGACGTAGCATCTGCCGACGTGATGCACCAGCTGACGAATCGAGCGTTCGGCCCCCGGCGGTAGTGCATCCCAGTCCTCAGGTCGGACGCTCTCGAGATTGCTGAGCAGTGCGTGCCAGCGTCGCTCCTCGAACTCGATCGGGTCTTCTTCGAAACTGCGGTCGAGTATTCCGACCAGCAGCGATACTTCCTGGCGCGATTCCGTCATGAGTTTCTCCTTCAATCGCCAACGTCAAGCGAGCTCAATGACTCGTTGTTGTCCTGGTGCAGGCAGCGGTGGTGGTTGATTTCGCCGGCGTGGTCTTTCGTCCCAGTCCTCGGGTCGACACGAGTCCAGGATGCCCTGCATCCAGTGCCATCTGTTGTTGCGAATTCATCAAGAGTGTTGTCGAACATGGCGAGCAGGGCATCGTCCTGCACATGTGACCCGGTCATCCGATCCTGCCATTCGTATCCCTAAACAGACGAATGCTGCCAATCATGAAAGAACAGACGTTCTGTCGGGAAGTCCGCTCACTGAATGTCGGGAGCGGGTGACGCAAGTCGCATACTTGTTCCGACAGTGACGCGCGACGCGGAGATGGATACTTGCACCAGGAATTCGATCCGACGTAGTGGAAGCAAGAGTCAATGGGCGATTTGATGGCAGCACGAACCCAGATGGCGACATCGCTCGGGTTCCACATCATTTTTGCGGCAATCGGCATGGGATTACCACTGTTGATGGTGATCGCCGAGGGTATTCATCTGCGGACGGGGAACCCGGTCTATTTGGCGTTGGCGAAGCGCTGGTCGAAGGCTTTCGCGATTCTGTTCGCGGTCGGCGCGGTGTCGGGCACGGTGATTTCGTTCGAACTCGGATTGCTCTGGCCGCGGTTCATGGAATATGCCGGCGGGATCATCGGGATGCCGTTTTCGCTGGAGGGATTCGCCTTCTTCGTCGAGGCGATTTTCCTCGGAATCTATCTGTACGGATGGAATCGCCTCTCGCCGCGGGCGCACTGGTTGTCGGGGATTCCGGTGGCGATTGCCGGGGCGTGTTCCGGGATCTTCGTGGTTGCGGCGAATGCCTGGATGAACAGTCCGGCCGGGTTCGATGTGGTCAATGGCGAGGTGCAGAATGTCGATCCGGTGGCGGCGATGTTCAATTCGGCATGGCCGCAGCAGGCGCTGCACATGTGGATCGCAGCCTACACAGCGACGACATTCGGGATCGCCGGGCTCTACGCCTGGGGGATGCTGCGAGGTCGGCGCGATGCCTATCACCTGAGTGCGATCAAGATTGCGCTGAGTGTCGGGATGGTCGTCTCGATTCTGCAGGCGGTCAGTGGCGATATCAGTGCGAAGTGGGTGGCCGAGAATCAGCCAGCAAAGTTCGCCGCGATGGAAGGGTTGTTCGAAACGACGGATAACGCGGGTCTGGCAATCGGTGGCTGGCCCGATCCGGAAACGGGCGAGCTGAAGTACGCGGTGCACATCCCGCGGGCGTTGAGCTTCCTGGCGCACGGGAACTTCACGGAAGAAGTGACCGGACTCAATGACATTCCTGTCGATGAGCGACCAGAGCCGCGAGTGGTGCATCCGGCGTTCCAGCTGATGGTCGGAATCGGGGTGACGCTGATTGTGGTCAGTACCTGGTTTTGGTTGGTAGCGTGGCGGAAGCGGGCGATCGTTCCCAACCGCTGGCAATTGATAGCGCTGGTGGCGCTGACACCAGCCGGATTCATCGCGATCGAGGCGGGCTGGGTCGTGACCGAGGTCGGACGACAGCCGTGGATCATCCAGGACATCATGCGAACGGAAGATGCGGTAACCGAGGTTCCGGGGCAGTTCGCGGCCTTCGGTGGATTTACGCTTCTGTTCATGATCCTTGCTGTGGCAACCATCTGGTTGCTGCGACTGGTGGCGAGCGAGCCACCGATGCTTGATGTTCCGAGCGAGCGGAGGCACACCGATGTTCATTCCTGATGTCGTCGTCGATTTGCCGTTCATTCTGGGATCGATTCTGTTGTTGGGCGTGATCATTTACGCGGTGACTGGCGGGGCGGATTTCGGTGGTGGAATCTGGGATCTGCTGGCGCGGGGTCCGCGGGCGAGAGAACAGAAACAGGAGATTGCGCGAGCGATCGGACCGATTTGGGAGGCGAATCACGTCTGGCTGATTTTCGCGATCGTGCTGACCTTCACCTGTTTCCCGCCAGTGTTCGCCGCGATCGGGACCGCGCTCTATGTTCCGCTGGTTCTGGTGCTGGTCGGGATCGTGTTGCGGGGAGCGGCGTTCGTATTCCGGGCGTACGCAGCGGATGTGATTCCGGCCCAGCGGGCGTGGGGGCACACGTTTGCAGTGGCGAGTGCGGCGACGCCGTTTCTGCTCGGGTTGTGTGCCGGGGCGGTAGCGTCCGGTGATATCCGGGTGATCGACAGCAAGGTGACGAGTGGCTATTTCTCGCCGTGGTTGGCGCCGTTTCCAATTGCGATCGGCTTGCTGGCGCTAATTTCGTGCGCGTATCTGGCGGCGGTCTATCTCTGTGTGGAGACAACCGGGGAGTTGCAGGACGACTTTCGGAAGCGGGCGCTGGGCGCCGGAGTCGCGTTTGCGACGATTGGCACGATTTCGCTGCCGCTGATGTGGCGGGGGGCGCCGGAAGTTTGGGACGGGATGTGGGAACGCGACGGCTGGCTGCTGATTCCGGTGGCGATCGTGACTGGGCTGGCGACGATGTATGCGGTCTGGACACGGCGATTCCGGATCGCGCGGATCGTCGCGATTGTCGAGGTCGCGGTGTTACTGGTCGGGTGGGCATTGGCGCAGTATCCGTACCTGATCGTGCCCGATCTGACCTACGGGAATGCGGCGGCGTCGGACGCGATGCTGAACGTGGCGCTGGTGAC
>JBBJOX010000349.1:0-3102 GCA_037724245.1 Thermomicrobiales bacterium
TCACCTGCATTGCGTTCACTGTTGGCGGAATCGTCAGTTCGCGATCACCCACCGTCACCGCCAGTACCGTCGAGGCCTGCCGGGGGAACCGCGTGCTGTACCGGCGGATTCCTTCATCGATCGCATCGTTCAGAAAAAGATCGTCCCAGAGCGGATCGATCCCCGTATCACCCAAGCGCCGTCGTACTGCCTGCCGCATCTGTAAGCGTGTCGTCATCGAATCGCTCCTTTCATAAGAATCGAACGCAACGAGCACCCCGATCCGCGCCGAACGGCCACCGACAACACGGTGTACGCCTGCCACACAACGAAAAGGCCCCGGGAATCGAAATCCCCGGGGCCTTTTCCTGAACGTTGTGCGTTTCTGAAAACCTAGTTCTGCTGCAGCGCCTCCTGGAACTCGTTGCGAATCGTTTCGCCACCCTGGTTCCGCCACTGCTCGATGATGCCATCGAGCGTGTCCAGCCCCTGACGCCCGGTTACGATCGCCGAGATCGAGTCCATCCCGAACTGGTTCAGGAGCGGCGCATTGTCGACATTCGACTGCGAGAAGAGGTTCAACGTCGGATCGTCGATACCGAGTTCGAACGAACTCGTCAGATCCTTCTGGACCTGCAACGCCAGTTCTGGCTGATCGGCGTAGAACAGAACCTGCAGCCCACCCATGAAGTACACGAGATCGCTGCGTTCGGCCCGACCCTGATCGTTCTGGACCGGCGCACCATCCGGCGACAGATCGTAGTGCACCCCTTCGAGGCCACTGCCGAGGAAGCGCTGCTCCTCACTGCCAAACGGACTTGCCAGATAATCGAGAATGCGCAGCAATTCGCGAACGCGTTCCTCATCGCCACCGACACTCGTCGGAATCGCGACATACCCGAAGAATCCGACGTTGTTGTACGTCACACCCGGGCCACCATCCGGATGGACCGGCACGATCGGCGCAATCGTCGCCGTCGGGGTTGCCAGTCGCTGGCGGTAGCCAACGCTGCCGGTACCGAAGAACGAGGTCAGACCCTCGAAGTGCAAGCCCGTGGTTCCGGCGATGAAGTTGTTCTGCGCATCGCTGAATGTCATCGATGGCGAGTCCGGATGGTAGCCTCCGGCCGCGAACAGATTGGTCTGCCACTCGATGACCTGACGATACTCGTCGGTCTCGATCGCATTCGTCAACGTTCCGTCGTCATTCTGGCGCCAGTTGTTAGGCAACCGGTGCATGTAGTTGGAGACCTGATTGTCAAATGGGAGCCAGCCACCGCTGAACCGACCCATACCCCAGGTATCGTTCGAGCCGTTGCCGTTCGGATCGCCATTGGTGAACGCCGTCAGCATGGCAGCAGTTGTCGCTGGATCGTTGTTGAGCTCGAGTCCCAGCGCTTCCTGCCAGTCGGTGCGGTAATACGGCAGCCCGCCGGATCGCAACGATGGTGTCGGCACACCGAAGATCTTGCCCTGAAACTTCATGTTGTCCCACATGTACTGCGGGAACGTCTTGAGATTGACGTATTCCTGAAGGGCATCGCCCGTGACATACGGCGTCAGATCGAGAAAGGCCCCCTGGGCCAGCGCCTGATACTGCTGCGTCGCGTTCTGGCCCGGATTGATATAGAAGAGATCCGGCAGATCGCCACCGGCAATATAGACCGCCGATTTCTCGCCGTAGTTCGGCTGCGGCGTCATGTCGATTTCCCAGGTCACCCCGAGCCGACGCTCGAGTTCCTGCCAGTACTGGTTCTGATCGCGTGGCGGAGGTGGCGGGTTGTAGCTGATCGTGAATGCTCGCACGGTGCCGCCACTGCCGGGAACGCCTTCGTAACTCTGGTATGGCGCCGGCATCTTCATGTAGGCATCGGGCACACCCTCGATCCCGGATGGCATCACATCCTGTCCGGCCGCCGGTGACGCCCCCGGCGAGGCCACCGGCGATGCAGCCGGTGTCGCATCCTGGGCAAACGAAATACGTGCATTCGCGCCGATCAGGAGCCCTCCAGCTCCCACGGCGGCGGTTTTCTGAACCAACGATCGTCGATTGAGCGAGCGGGAAAGTCGATTGGATTTCGGAACACGAGTCATGTGGAATCCTCCAGGAGAACCGGGATACGGCAAGTGATCGTGACTACGGATGCGACCGGAAGCCGCTTATGTCATGCTTGATTCGATCGTGTTTCCTCCTTCGGTTCGACCGCCGATCATCTGGTAGCTAGCCCTTGATCGATCCGGTCAGGACGCCCTTGGCAAAGTACTTCTGAAGGAACGGATACACGATCAGGATTGGTACCGTCGCCACGACCACGATCGCCATCTTGATCGTTTCGGCCGGCGGCGGTGCCTGTCCAACCCCGAGCCCTTCCGCACTGGCGAGACTGGTTCCCATCAGCACGTATTGACGAAGGACATTCTGGATTGGCCACATCGTGGAATCGTTGAGGTAAATGATCGCGTTGAAAAAGCTGTTCCAGATCCCGACGCCGTAGAACAGCGCGATCACTGCCAGCACTGCTTTCGAAAGCGGCAGCATCATCTGGAAGAAGATCTGCGGATCGTTCGCGCCATCGATGCGGGCTGCGTCCACCAGCTCGTCCGGGATGTTCATGAAGAAGTTGCGGACGATGATCAAGTTCCAGGCACTGATCAGTCCCGGCACAATCAGCGCCGGATAGGTATTGATCAACCCGAGTTCACGAACCATCAGGAAACTCGGAATCATCCCCGGGCTGAAAATCATCGCCCCCAGCACCACGAACAGCACAAAGCGCGAACCGCGCACCGTTGTCCGCGAGAGCCCGAACGCCATCGTCGTCGTAAACACCATCTGCGCCAGCGTCCCGAACACAGTCAGCAGGAAACTGATCTGCAACGCCCGCGAAACCACCCCGCCATTGAAAATCAGGCGATACGATTCCAGCGACGGATTGGACGGCCAGAGCACGAGCCCACCACGCGCCGCATCCTCCGCCGACGAAAAGCTCATCGAAACCACATAGACGATCGGGAACGTCATCATGATCACGATCACGGTCAGCGCAATTGCTTTCGCGATCCCCATCGCCGGACCCGGTTCCTCCATCCAGACCGGACGCGAACTGTTACGCCGCTTGATCT
>JBBJOX010000350.1:0-3092 GCA_037724245.1 Thermomicrobiales bacterium
TCCTCTGCGATCGAATCGCGATTATGGACGGCGGTCGGGTGATCGCCTGCGATACGCCGATCGGGCTGATTCGCTCGCTGAATCTCGAAGCCGTGGTCAGCGCCACGGTGCTTTCATCGTCGACGCCATTGACCGAACAGACACTGGGTGCGATCGCCGGTGTCAGCGAGGTCAGCATCTCGGGCCAGAACGGCAACACCCAGCTGAAACTGCACACCAGCGACGCCCAGGCATCGATCGTCGGCCTGCTTTCGCTGGCCAATGAAACCGGAACCACCCTCGGCGATCTCGCCAGCACCCGGGCCAATCTCGAGAACGTCTTCCTTAGCCTGACCGGGCGATCCTACCTGCAGACCGACGAACCAGCGGCCGAGGCCCCACCCGAACCGAAACGCCGCCGCCGGGGAAGGAGCGCGACATAATGCAATCCTTCCTCGCGATGGTCGTCGCCAACCTGCGCATGACCGTCCGCAACCGGACCGCCACCTTCTGGAACCTCGCCTTCCCCGCCATTTTCATCGTGATCTTCGGCGCCATCTTCAACAACGGAACATCGACCGACAACATCAGCGTCGGTGTCATTGGTCCCAATGGCGATATTCAGCAGGGGTTCATTCAGGCGCTCGACAATACCGACGGCTTCAGTTACAGCACCGGATCGCTCGATGAGGAACTGACCAGTCTCGAGGAAGGCGATGTCGATATCGTCGTCGCCTTTGCCGAATCGGGGCAGGGGATCGATTACTACTACAGCGATGCCGGCGGACCGACCGCCCAAATCTCGCGCGTTGCCGTGCGGTGTGTGCTGAACGATGTGCTCGGTGCCTCGACTGGTTCAGCCGTCAACGAACGCGAAGTCGCCAGCGACGATACAACGTACATCGACTGGTTCATCCCCGGGATTCTGGCGATGAGCCTGATGAACACCGGTGTGATCGGGATTTCGACAGCGTTCGTCGCCTATCGCGAACGTGGCATTTTCCGCCGGATCAAGGTGACGCCATTCGCTCTCTGGAAGTTCCTGCTGGCGCGGATCGTCTCCGGCGTTGTCGTCTCGCTGACGACGTCGGCGATTCTGGTCGGAGTCGGGGCGTTGATCTGGGGGGCGAGGCCGCAGGGAAACCTGCTTCTGATCGCGCTCGTACTGGTGATTGGCTCGCTGACCTTCGTCTCGATCGGGTACGCGATTGCAGCGATCGCGCGAACCACCGAGACCGCAGCGAGTTACTCGAATCTGGTGACCTTCCCGATGCTCTTCCTGTCGGGCGTCTTTTTCCCGGTCGCGAGCATGCCGGATTGGCTGGCGCCACTGGTGCGGATCATGCCACTGAACTACATGGTCAACGCGCTACGCGATCCGATGCTCTATGGGCGTGGGATAGGCGCCGTGCTGCCCAACCTGCTCTTCCTCATCGCCATCTTCACCGCCGCCATGCTCTTCAGCGTCCGTTTCTTCCGCTGGGACTCCACCGATCGATGAAGCGCGTAGCGGTCACCCCGCGTGGTGACTTCGTCGTGGCCGGTGCCCTCCGCGGGCGCCCATGAAGGACGCCTTTACGGCAACGATGCGCGAGGGACCAATTCGTACCATCCTACGGATCACCGTTACCCGGCCCGCCGTTACGACGCCGGGGAGGCGTCGGGAGATGATTCCGGAGTGGCTGGGACGGTGGTTGGTTCCGGGGTCGGGTCGAGCGGCGGTTCCTCGGTGGCGGCCGGGGTCTCCGTTGGCAACGGGGTTTCGGTAGCGATCGGGGTTTCGGTCGGGATCGCGGTTGGCGTGAAGTAGAGGCTCTCGGCGAGCGTTTCCGATCCTTCGTTCCGGATCTCGATCCGCGAGCGCTCGGTTGTTTCGTTGAAGAATTGGATAACGCCGATCAACTCATAGACCTGACCGAGATTCTCGATTCCCTGCGGCAGGTTTCCGCATTGACCGTCGACGAAATCGACTTTCGCCAGCACCGGTCCGTACCGTTCGCCCGAGGTCGGATCACCCATCGCATCGTAGTTCAAGGTCAGCGTTGCCACGCGATCGTTGTAGACAGCATCGATCGCCTCGGTGGAGGTCATGTTGATGCAGGTCGGCTGATCCGGCCGATCGCGATCCCCGGACGAAAAATAGATCACCGCCAGCAGAATCAGCAGGGTCGCCACCCCGACAACCAGCACACCATAGACGGCAAGCGGACGGCCACCCTCGTTGCCGGACGTGGTCGATACGGTGGAATCGGTCTCAGGGGGCATGGGTTCGTTTCTTCTCCCGGGCAGTACAGACGACTCGGACAAGTGTACCCGTGGCGGCAGGCGTTGTCGGTATGAACTGCCCATCGCGACGGCAGCGTGATCGCGTTGACGCAATGATCGCCGTAGCGCACCATTGCCATGCGAAGATGTCACGATTTGTTACGCTGCTTGCTCAGGGGTTTCATCCATACTGTTGGCAATTGCCGGAGGTTCGACCAATGCTGTCGGGCGCCGCCAGACCAGGAATGAAGAGGATCGGCTTTGATGCATCACCATCCCGCGCGACGAACCGGAACCATCGTGCGCTTACTGGCCGTGGCGTTCATCCTCTTTCTGATCCTGCCCCGAAGTACCGCCGCACAGAACGATGCACCGGCAGATGTGGACATTGGTGAGATCGTCATCGATCCGGCGGAAGGCAATCCTGGCGATTCGCTGACAATCACGATTCCGCTGACAATTACTGCCGTGGACGCGGAATCGAACGCAACTCCGGACGCCGCATTGTCCGGGTCCTGGGGTATCGTCAATCAATTGCCAGATGGTGTCGCGCTCGATGATGTGATCTGCAACGCCGCCGCCGAGGACACCAGCTGCGAGATCGCACCGAGCGGTTCGACTGGCCTCGTAATCGTCAGCGGCACCCTGCAGGACGGTGTCGACACGGTCGAATTCGACATCGTGATCAGCGCCACCGTTACCGATACCGCCTCCCCGGACTCGGAACTGGCCAACGTGACCTGCGCCGTTCTGCAGCCATCCAACTCCGAATCACCGGTCGCTGCGGGCACACCGTCGACGGAGACAGTTTGCGAAGCCGGCGGGGATACCACCGTCGAGACATCGAT
>JBBJOX010000351.1:0-3060 GCA_037724245.1 Thermomicrobiales bacterium
CGTGTCCATGAAGTACCAGCAGGGTGAGGAACTGGTACTGAAGGATATTTCGTTCACGGTGGAGCCAGGCAAAACGCTGGCCATCCTCGGTGCCACAGGATCTGGCAAATCGACTCTGGTCAACCTGATTCCGCGCTTCTACGACATCGAATCCGGACGGGTGACGCTCGATGGTGTGGATGTTCGCGACATTACGCAATCGGACCTGCGCGACATCGTCGGGATTGCGCTTCAGGAAACGGTGCTCTTCTCGGGTTCGGTTCGGGACAACATTCGCTACGGGCGTCCTGATGCAACCGAAGCGGAAGTCGTCGAGGCGGCGGTGGCAGCCCAGGCCGATTCGTTCATCCGGGATCTGGATGGCCAGTACGATGCAATTGTTGGCCAGCGAGGCGTTAATCTCTCCGGAGGACAGAAGCAACGCATCGCGATTGCGCGAGCCCTGCTCAAGAATCCGCGTGTCCTGATCCTCGACGACAGTACCAGCGCGGTTGATGTTGCGACCGAGAGCCGAATCCAGTCGGCTCTGGACGGATATCAGCAAACCCGGGTCATCGTGGCGCAGCGTATCAGCTCGGTCGTCGGTGCCGATACGATCATCGTGCTCGAGGATGGTCAGAAAATAGCCGAGGGAACCCACGACGAATTGATCGAACACAGCGCGGCGTATCGCGAAATCCACGAGTCACAGCTCGAACAGGGAGTGGCCACACATGTCGTCTAACGCTCCGCATCGTCCGGGAATGGGTGGCCCGGCGGCACGCTTCGCTATGGAAAAAGTCCGTCCGAAGAGCACGAAGAAGACGCTGATCCGCATCTGGAGCTATGTGCGCCAGGAGCGGCAGGCACTGATTGCCTGCACAGCGATGCTGATCGGTATCGTCGGATTCACGATTGCCGGTCCCTATCTGCTGAGCGTAGCGATCGACGACGAAATTCTCGAAGGCGATATGTCCGGTTTGACGCGGGTGGCCCTGATCATGCTCGGTGCATACGCCGCGACAGCGCTGCTGCAATGGGCGCAAAGCTACATCATGACCTCGGTTGCGCAGAAGGCAGTCCGGAAGATTCGCAAGGATCTCTTCGAGAAACTCCAGACCCTGCCACTTTCGTCCTATGACAAGCGGCCGCATGGCGATCTGATGAGCCGATTGACCAACGATATCGACAACATCAATGTGGTGTTGACGGAAAGCCTGGCTCAACTGGTGACCGGATTGCTGACTGGTGTCGGCGTGGCGCTCGCGATGTCGCTGATCAATCCGTTGCTGGCGGTGATCGCGATTGGCATCACGGTCATCCTTTCGCTGGTGGTCAATCGCGTCGTCGCATCGCGCACGCGGGCTGGATTTCGGGCGCAACAGGCATTTCTCGGAACTCTGAACGGGATCATCGAGGAAACGATCAGCGGCCAGAAAGTGGTCAAGGCACACAACCGGGAACCGATTGCGATCGAAGCCTTCGCCGAATCGAATCAGGCACTTCGGACATCAGCGATCTCGGCGCAGACGTTTGCCGGTATGGTCGGGCCGCTGATGAACATGATCGGCAATCTCAGCCTGCTCGTTGTCGCTTTCGCCGGGGGGTTGCTCGCGATCAACGGTCGGGCCTCGGTCGGGACGATCGCCGGATTCCTCGGGTATACGCGGCAGTTCTCACGCCCGCTGAACGATCTGGCGACGACCTACAACACATTCCAGTCGGCAATTGCCGGAGCGGAACGGGTCTTCGAGCTACTTGACGAAATACCGGAAATCGACGCTCACGATGCGGTTGAACCGGGCCGGATCAAGGGGCATGTTGCCTTCGACAATGTGTCGTTCGAATATGTACCGGGTCGTCCGATTCTGAAGGGCGTTTCACTGGAAGCAACACCGGGTCAGGCAATCGCCCTCGTCGGCCCAACCGGCGCTGGCAAGACCACGATCGTCAATCTGCTCAGCAGCTTCTATGCGGCGACATCAGGTGATATCCGGATTGACGGTCGCTCGATCGATTCGATCAAAAAGGAAGATCTGCGACGGCAAATGGGTATCGTGCTTCAGGATACCTACATGTTCTCGGGAACGGTGCGCGAGAACATCCGGTACGGTCGGCTCGATGCGACCGACGAGGAGATCGTGGCTGCGGCGACGATGGCCAATGCCGATCAGTTCATCCATCGCTTGCCGCACGGCTACGAAACGGTACTCAGCGAACGTGCCTCGAACGTCAGTCAGGGTCAGCGCCAACTGCTCGCCATTGCGAGGGCGATTCTGGCCGATCCGGCGATTCTGATTCTGGATGAGGCGACGAGCAGTGTGGATACACGCACTGAGAAGACGATTCAGGAAGCGATGTTGAGACTGATGCATGGTCGAACCAGTTTCGTGATCGCGCATCGGTTGAGCACGATTCGCAACGCGGACATGATTCTGGTCGTGGTCGACGGGGAGATTATCGAACGGGGTTCGCACGAGGATTTGCTGCTGCAGAACGGGTTCTACGCATCGCTCTACAGCAGTCAGTTCGAATCGACGACCTCGGCCGGGATCCTGGCTCCGGTCAGTCGAAGCTGATCTTTCAGTAGGTGCGGTGGATCAGCAGGTAGTGGTAGTCGACGGAGAGTCCCTGATGTTCGCGGATGATTTCTTCGGCAGATTCCTGTGAGAACTCGATGCGGATCACGGATTCGAAGTCCTCGCGGCGATCGAAGGTCCAGTCACTGGCGATCCGTTCGATCGAGAATCCGTGATCGAGATAGAACTGCTCGTGGTCGTCAGGATCGTGATCCGCCCAGTCCGGCATTCGCATGATCCAGCTGGCGAAGGTGCCAGTTCGAAGGTCGTTGTCGATGATGAAGGCAGTGCCACCTGGTCGGATCACGCGTTCCAGTTCACGTAGTCCCGGTTCAGTGCCGGGTCCAAAGAAGTAGGCGAAGCGGCAATGCACGACATCCACCGAATGATCGGGGACGGGAATCGATTCGGCTGATCCTTGAAGCACTGTGACCCGATCCAGACCGAAAACACGAGATCGGATTCGTTCAACTGACGGAAGATTCGGTTCGACGGCGATAAC
>JBBJOX010000352.1:0-3053 GCA_037724245.1 Thermomicrobiales bacterium
CTTGACGAACTCAGCAACTTCCGGAAGCGCAAGCGCATCGACTGTCACGTAGATGTAGAGCACGCGACCGAGTGGTGCGTAGGAACCATCGGCGATGGTTTCGATCGATGGGGTGATTGGGCCATCGCCGTTATCGATCGCGATTGCCTTCAGCGAATCGGCATTCTCCTCGTAATAGGAGAAGCCGAAGTAGCCTAGGGTGTTAGGGCTGCCGACAACTCCCTGAACGAGCACGTTGTCGTCTTCGCTTGGGGTGTAGTCGGTTCGTGGAGCAACGTCTTCGCCGAGAATTTCCTCATTGAAGTAATCGTAGGTTCCCGAAGCGGTGCCTGGGCCGTAAAGCTCGATTGGCTCTGCTGGCCAGTCCGGGTTGACATCGGACCAGTTGGTGACGCCACCATCGGCCGACCAGATGCTGGCGAGTTCTTCGACAGTCAGGGATTCGACGAAGTCATTCTCGGCACTGGTGACAACGGTGATACCGTCATAGGCCATGGCGAACTGGAACCAGGAAATTCCGTTCTCTGCGGCGAGGGCGGCTTCGTCCTCAGCGATCGGTCGGGAGGCGTTCGAGATCGCGGTCTCGCCATTGGCGAAGCGCTCGAAACCACCACCGGTACCAGACACACCATTGGTGATCTGCACGTTTGGTGCGATTGCAGCGAATTCCTCGATGGCGGCTTCGGTCAGTGGTCCGAGTGTGGAGGATCCGTCAGCTTCGAACGATCCGCTCAGGTCGGCGATGCCTTCTGGCTCTTCATAAGGAAACGGAGTTGCATCCTGGGCCATCACTGCGGCGCCAAAGAGCTTCATTCCCGTGACAGTTCCAATACCGGCAATCGTGCCACCGGCAACCACTGTTCGTCGTGACAATCGATTCGAGGTGAAAGACATTGAACACTCCTTGTTCTTCGTGAAATGACGACAATCCACCGTTGGATTCATCGATCTGTGAACTCAGCGCCCCGGCAGACTCCTACGTCCGGCCAAGCTCGCCAAATTGAAGCAACCTGAGGAAATCAGGAAGCCGCCCGCGCTTCTGCGCCAGCAGCAGAACCCGACGTTGGCATCACATCGAAGCGATACCCTGCGCCATAGACCGTGCGAATTGCCCCGTCTGGAATACCAGCCGCCTGCAACTTTCCACGCAACCATGAGATATGGACATCGACCGTCCGTTCATCCACGATCACTTCTTCTCCCCAGACCAGATCCAGGAGACGCTGACGATCGAAAACCCGACCGGGCTCCATCGCCAGCGTCACCAGAAGTCCGAATTCCTTGGGTCGAAGTTGCATTTCAGCGCCACCAACGAGCGCCCGTCGACGATCGAGTTCGATCATCAGGTCACCGCGGTAAAGCACGCTGGGCGGTCGTGCCGAAGGCACGTTGCGACGTCGGGCGACAGCTCGGACCCTTGCCAGCAATTCGCGCAAAGCGAATGGCTTGACGACATAGTCGTCGGCACCGAGTTCCAGACCATCGACCTTGTCCTGCTCTTCTCCCCTGGCGGAGAGCATGAGGACAGGAATCGAGTGCGTTCGACGCACCGCACGCAGAACCTGAAATCCGTTCAACCCAGGCAGCATCACATCGAGAATGATCAGATCGATCAGTTCACCATGTTCCTCAACCAGAACCAGTGCTGCTTCCCCATCATCCGCGGTCAGGACCTTGTATCCATCTCGCGTCAGGTTGTATGCCAACGTGCTGAGAAGCGTCGAATCGTCCTCTACGAGGAGAATCGTCGGGTCTTCGGATCGCAGGTAGGGCGCATTGATCACGGGCTGAACGACTCCGGTGTCATCCTGTTGCGGTGCCGGTGCACATCGGTGCAATCCGTCCGCAAACAGAATGTAACGGCCACGCGTTAACCCTCTGTAATCTCCGCGTTAAATCTCGGTCGCGGTATTGTTAATGCATGTATTTACGTTGCCGGAGTCGCTACGTTGGTCAAATCGGACGGTTGCGTTCGACCAGACTGTGCGAGTTGCACCGCTGTCTGTAACACGGTGTCTGTTTGCGACTCTTCCGGATTCGAGACACTGACCTGAATATCCGGAGTAATTCCCTGCTCCTGGATCCGTCCCTTGCTCGGGGTCAACCATTCGGCTATGGTCACCCGAAGCGAGGCACCGTTGGTGAAATCGAACACCCGCTGCACGGAACCTTTACCGAACGTTCGCTCACCAACTACCATCGCCCGATCGTAGTCACGAAGCGCACCGGCCACAATCTCGGCTGCACTGGCTGTGTTGCCATCTGTCAAAACGATCGTCGGCAAGTCGAAATACTCGGGGCCATCGGCCAGTATCGGCTTCTCGACCTCTCCACCCCGACCCGGATCCAGATCCTCATAGAGTGCCGGGCCAGCATCGCCGGGAAGAAATCGCCCGATAATTTCCTGGGCCGATCGTACCCAACCTCCACCGTTCCCCCGCAAATCGAGAATCAGCGCCGTCGCTCCATCGTTCGCCATCGTTTCGAGAGCAGCGTCGAACTCTTCAGTCGTTCGCGTTCCGAAAATCCCGATCTGAATCCAGGCGATTGTCGTTCCCTCGATCATCCGGTAGGCGACCGATGGAATGTCATACGGACGACGATCGAGCGTGACATCGAACGATCCCGGCTGACCAGGACGTTGCAATGTCAGTCGGACCTGTGTTCCTTCCTCACCTTCGATGGTCAGGTTGAATCGCTCCCAGTTCGAAGCATCGACCGGCTGACCGTCGATCCGCAGCACGACATCGCCCGAGAGCAGACCCTGCTCCTCTGCTGGCGTCTTCGGATACACCCGCGCGATCGTAGCCTGCCCCTGATTCTCGTAGAATCCGACGCCGATCCCGACACCGGTTCCCGCCAACTGATTCTGGAACTGTTCAGCTTCCGGCGGCGCCAGATACGTCGTGTAATCGTCATCCAGTCCGGACAACATGCCCATGATCGCGTTCTGTTCCAGCGAATCATCGAACCCGTTGGTTTCATCGCCCTCAGCCGGGCGATAGTAGTAGCTGGATTCAACGATATCGACCACGGCATCGAGTTCATCGAAG
>JBBJOX010000353.1:0-3052 GCA_037724245.1 Thermomicrobiales bacterium
GTCCTTCTCGACTTCGCCAATGATGCGGGCGAGCGTCTGAACGGCTTCCAGCGGATGCTTGCCGATCGCAGACTCAGCCGAGAGCATGACAGCATCGGTACCGTCCCAGACGGCATTGGCAACATCGCTGGTTTCGGCGCGAGTTGCCACCGGCTGATTGATCATCGATTCCAGCATCTGGGTCGCCGTGATCACCGGTAGCCCCATCTGGTTGGCAACGCGGATGATTTCCTTCTGAGCTCTCGGAACGCGCTCCGGAGGGAGCTGCACGCCGAGATCGCCCCGGGCAACCATGACACCATCCGCGTGGCGGGCAATATCGTGGAGATTGTTGAGTGCTTCGGGACGTTCGATTTTGGCGATTAAACCAGGAACGTACGAGCCGTGCGACCGTGCTGCATCGCGTGCTGTTTGCAGATCCTGCGAATCGTTGATGAAACTGAGACCGAGATAGTCGACTTCCTGTCCGACTGCGAACTCGAGATCGAGCCGATCGGCATCGGTCAACGATCCGCCCTTGATCGGCGCACCGGGCAAAGTGACACCCTGTTTGCCGTGCAGTGGCCCGCCCCGGCTGACGTTTGCAATCGCGTGATCGGCATGGACTTCCTCGATCAGCAATTCGATCAGCCCGTCGGAAATCAGGACACGTGATCCCGGCGTGACCACCGTCAGCAGGTCGGCATAATTAATGCCAATCAGTTCGCTCGACGTCACTTCCGGGGTTGGTACGACCCGTACCTTGCTGCCGCGAGCCACGCTGGCTGGTGTACCGTCCGCCGTCGGCCCGGTTCGGATTTTGAGTCCCTGTAAATCGAACAGGATCGGGATGCGCTTGTTGGCGTAGCGGGCGGCTTCGCGAACGAGGGAAATCAGCGACGCGCGATCGGCATTCGATCCGTGCGCCGCATTGATGCGGAACATGTCCACACCGGCCTCGATCAGCGATCCAAGAATGTCGGCGTTGTTACTGGCCGGGCCGAGGGTCGCAACAATTTTGACTCGTCGTTCCATCGTGAGCTGGATTCCCGCTTTCTTGGTGTGTCAGGTCAATCGTTTGTCGCCCGTATGGTACCAGTCATACCGCGGATATCTGAAACACAACGCTAAACGGACGGGCGAAGCCCGTCCGTTTAGCGTTGTCTCACAAAGTATCTATTCGTAGCGGAGTGCTTCCGCCGGCAGAACCTGGGACGCCTGACGCGCCGGTAGCCACGCCATCAGCAAGGCAGAGACGATGGCTGTGAACAGGGTGACGCTGATAATCAGCCATGGAATCGTGAAGCCGCCAATCGATGCGCCCTGCGTGAACTGATCGCTGGTCATCAATTGCCAGGCCAAAATCAATCCGAAGACAGCGCCCGAGGCCACCCCGAGGATGACGACAATGGCGGATTCGATCACGAACGCCTGGGCAACCATGCTCTTCTGGAATCCGAGCGCCCGCATCATCCCGATTTGTTGCCGCCGTTCGACCACTGCCCGCAACGCGATGACGCCAACTGCTGCCACACCGACGACGAGACCGAGGCCCATGAAGCCTTCGAGAATGTAGAAGAAGGACTTCTGCTGCGTCTGGCTATCCTCGAGTTCGGACATGATGTCGACGGCCTGCGCCCCGTTTGGCAGCAATGCGCGTTCGACCGCTTGCGCGGTTTCGAAACTGTCGACACTTTTCGGAAGTCGCACGTAGTACGTGGTCAGGACTGCGCCCTCTCCCTGAAACACTGCGTCGCCGGTCGGAGCGCCGAGGTAGACACCGAAGAAGTTGGAATACGTCGGGTCCATGATCCCGATGATACGGACCGGTGTCGCTGTGCCGTTGGCACTGGCGATCTCAACTGTCGGAGCATCGAACGTCTCGATCCCGGATTCGAGTCCTTCAATCGTCAACGTCGGAGCGACCGCTCCGGGGCCACCACTGGCGATCACACTGGCCGGCAATACGGCGACATCCGGCTCGGTTTTCAGCGCTTCGATAATCGCCGCGTCCGAATCGTATCCATTGGCCCTGCCATCGAAGGTAATGCTGCTGTTGTCCCAGAAACTGTTGTCGGCCGAACTCGCGACGTAGTTCATCCACTCGACATCGTCGGCGGACGTATCGCGGATGCGTACGTTTCCAGCACCAGGCAACGTGACTGTGGCCACATCTTCGAAGGAGGACGTGTCGACACCTCGCGATTCGAGCGTGCCAGTGAAATCATCGACCGGATTGGTATCGGGAATGTCGGCCCGGACTGTCCAACCGGCGGTTGATTCCGTGCTCAGGAACGCCCTGGAAAAGTTCTCGTTGATCGACGCGATCATCACCAGGGAGAAGACAATCAGCCCGAACATCGCGATTGTCATTCCGGTCCGGCCCTTGTTCGCACCGGGGTAGGAAATGGCGAGCCGGACGGCCGGGAGCTTGTTTCGAAATCGCGAACCGAGCTTCTCGGTCAGGCTCAGCAACGTATCGAGATTCTGGATGATCACGATCGTCGAGGCGGCGATGATGCAGATGCCGGAGACGAAGAACATCTCGATATCGCCGGTGAGTTCACCGAAGAGCGCCTCGAAGATGTCAGTCGGAAGCAACCAGAACGCGAGGGTGAAGAGACCGGCAGCGGTCAGCACGATCCTTGGCTTGACACCATAGTACGAGAGGATGCCGGCAATCCCGAACGGAATCAGCGTCATGCCAATCGCGAACGAAAAGAGTTGCCCGATCGACTGACCGTAAATCGTCAGCGCGCTGCCAAGGGCAACCATCACGATCGCCCAGATCAGCTGACGGCGGTTCTTCAGTGCCTGATAAGCATCCGGGATATCGCGAACGGCTGCGACGATATTGAGACGGCTGACCCGCCACGACGAAAGGCTGACCGCGAGGAAGGTGATGACGACACCGAGGCAATAGGCGATCACCATGCTGCGCGGATGCACATATGGCGTGATGTTGATGAAGTCACCGAAGGCGAAGGTCAGTCCCTGGGCGATACCCAGCGAGACCAGGGCACCGAGGACAGTGCCGACCAGGCCGGCGATCAGCGCGTAGCCCGTGCCCTCT
>JBBJOX010000354.1:0-3049 GCA_037724245.1 Thermomicrobiales bacterium
TTCCGCGGATCAATCCCGCGTCGAGCCCCGGCTGAACGGACCGCCGGTACGAGAGGTGGGTCGCCAGCAACGCTTCGCCGATCGATGTCTCCCTGGCGCCAGGCAGGATCGCTGCCAGAAGTTCCCGATCGTGCTCTGCCTCGTTAGTCAGGCCAACGATCTTCCGCGCCAGACTGTATCCATTGGTGTGGAGTCCGTTACTCGGCAGGCCGAGAATGACATCGCCAATCTCGACGGCTGCACCATCGATTTTGTTTTCCGGCGCAACGGTGCCGACAATGAACCCGGCCAGATCGTATTCACCATCGCGGTACATCTCCGGCATTTCGGCCGTTTCGCCACCGATCAGGGCCAATCCCGTGCCTTCGCAGGCGTCGGCAATCCCGCCAATAACCGCGAGCGCGACGTCTGAATCGAGTTTGCCGGTCGCGAAGTAATCGAGGAAGAACAGCGGCTTCGCGCCGAGTGCCAGAATGTCGTTGTCGCAATGGTGCACGATATCGCGACCGACACCCGAATGCGCGTCACCGCCGAGGGTGAAGGCAAGTTTTAGCTTTGTTCCAATACCATCGGCGCTCGCCACCAGCACCTGATCAGGTCCGGAGGGTACGAAGTAGGTACCTCCGAAATGTCCGATTGGACCCGCAGCGGCGGTCTGGGCACCATTCAGCATGCCCTTCATTTTGCTGACAACACGCATCTTGGCGTCAATATCGACACCCGCATCGCGGTAACTCAGACCAGATTCGGGAACAGACACAGAAATTGACCTCTCAAACCTGGAGGGACGCGCGTGCTCCGGATGTCACACCTCCATTCTACTAAATAGCGTGAACCTCCACGATGTACGTTCGGGACAATGCACCGCCAGACCACAACATTACAGGACGTGACGGACATTGCTGTCCGCCACGGTGTGCCGATCTGGTCTCTTTGGGTATTCCTGGATTCGGATCAGGCCGCAGATGTCGCCTCGTCAGGAACATCTTCGGTAACCTCCACCACTGACTCCGTGACAGGATCAGGAACTTCGAGAGCGCGGATATACGGATCGAATCGACCGATATCGCGAGCCGGAAGTTGCCCGATCAGCTTCGTCCCCAGCGCATCGAACGATCGCTCCTGCACACGACCAATGCTGTGGAATCGATCCACCAGTTGCGACTGGTCGAACGGAATATTCAGTTCGACCGACACGAATCCTGCTTCGACTTCGAGAATTGCCTCGACCCGACCCAGCAGGCCATCGAGATTGATGCCCTTTTGCGCCGAAATGGCAACGGCATCATCCGGGACGCCAATTGTCTGCGTCAGCAAGGTCAGATTCTCCCGGACACCTTCATCCATGGCGTCGATCTTGTTCAGCGCATAGACCACCGGCGACCCATCGACTCCCAGATCCTCCAGCGTCTGATGCACCGTTAGCGCCTGCTCCCGTGCATTCGGATGCGTTGCATCGACCACGTGGATTAGCAGGGTCGCCTCGCTGATTTCCTCCAGCGTCGCACGGAACGCCGCAATCAGTTGTGTTGGCAGGTTGTTGATGAACCCGACCGTATCGGTCAGCAGAACATCGCGCCCGCTCGGCAACTGAACTCGCCGCGTTGTTGGGTCCAGCGTCGCGAAGAGTTTATCCTCGGCGAGGACACCGGCCCCCGTCAGCTTGTTCAGCAATGTGCTCTTGCCAGCGTTGGTATAACCGACCAGCGAGACCACAGGAATCGGCGTCGCCTTGCGCCGTTCGCGGTAATGCTCGCGATGGCGATGCACCCCTGCGAGTTGTTCCTTGATGAAGGTGATTCGCTTGCCGGCCTCCCGACGATCGGCCTCGAGCTGCGTTTCACCAGGACCACGCAAACCGACACCACCGACACCCTGACGGGAGAGGTGAGTCCACATTCGAGTCAATCGGGGCAATCGATACTGCAACTGCGCCAGCTCGACCTGAAGTCGACCTTCATGTGATTGGGCGCGACGAGCGAAGACATCGAGAATCAGCGCGGTGCGATCGAGCACCATCACATCGAGTGCCTTCTCCAGATTGCGCTGCTGACCAGGTGTGAGCTCGCCATCGACCATCACGAGTTCGTACTCGAGCTCCTCCCGCATTGCCTTGATTTCCTGAAGCTTGCCGGTGCCAACGTAGGTTCCAGGATGTGGATGGTCCAGTTTCTGGACTACTGAGCCAACGACTTCAACGTCAACGGATTCGGCCAGTCGCGCCAGTTCCTCAAGGGAATCTGCTGCGGCCCAGTCCTGATGCTGCTGTTCTACGGCAACCAGAAGCGCCAGCTCGGGACCGCGCTCGGTGACCTGAAAATTTTGATCTGTCATGTGTATGCAAAGCCTTCCGATTATTTCGGACTTCGGGGTGCGTTCAATTAACGGGGATATCAGGGAGCGCTAGGCTGCCCGGGGGATCCAGATTCGTGGATTCAACATGTCCACTGTCCTTGTCACTCTATCTTCATCATACGAAGCTGCGGCAGCAACCTCACCGATTTCGATCGCCTCGCGAAGGTCGTCTCCCTTCGCGGATTCTGTTTCCCACAGATCGCGGGGAGCGCTGTGGCGAACCACCAGCGATGCTTCCCCTTCGACGAGGGCGTAGCAATCGATGCGAATCGTGTACTCCTGATCGGCTCGCTCGTCGGCCAGTGGTTCTACAGTATATATCGCCCAGACATGTCCCGCGTCGCTGCCGACCCTGAGTTCGCCATCCACATCGCTGCCGAGCGTGATAGAGGCACGCTCTTCGAACGTCTCCAGGAGGCGAACTTCCTCGAGCAGACACCGTTGCGAATCGCCATGTCGATTCACCACCGGTTCCACAGTTGCCAGGCTTCGTTCCGCCTGAAGTTCCAGTATGATGCCGCCTTCGAGACTGCTGAACTCCCAACCAGCTGCTTCATAATCGACAGACCAATTGAAGGTCGGATCGGCATAGGTTCCGTCTGGCACTGGCGATTTCGTGGTTGCAACCGATTCTTCACCAAAGATATCGACCAAGGATATTGGTTCGCAAATCTGCTCCGTGGCACTGAGACAT
>JBBJOX010000355.1:0-3034 GCA_037724245.1 Thermomicrobiales bacterium
GAAGACATGACCAGGTACCCGTGCCCCGGTCAGGATGAACCAGCTCCGAACCAGATCCTCCTGGAATCCGGATTCCGGACCCTCCAGCCCGGCGAATCCATCGATCACGATCACCTGCGCCTCGGCCGCCGCCGGATCGTCCGCCGATCGCACGAATGTCGATGCCGTGATCCCGAAGTACGGTCGCAACAATGCCCGGATCAGCAGCTCCGCCGTGCCACCAACATCGAGCAATCGCACCGGAACCGCCTCGATCCCGTCCGGACGCACAGGTGTCCGCATCGCAATATCACTGACACCATCGTAAATAACCGCCACATCGGGAATCACCACGTGCGTCGCCGCCAGCAACGTCGCCTCGGCCACCGGCAGAAATGCCAGATCGCCCGGACCAACATCGGCCGCCTTCAGCGAAGACCGAACCTCGAACGGAACCGGATGCTCGATCCATTGCTCCATCAGCGGTACACGAATCGGCGCTGCAATCAGCGCATCGTCAATAAAAAGCGTCATCGAATCACCACTATCTACAATCAGAGAAGCGCCGGCGAGGTCACCAGCTCACGGAATTGTTCCATCGGATAGCGAGGGAACGAACCGAACACCTTCATGTGATCAGTCAGTTGCCCAACGTCGGAAAGGACCTTCGCCACCTCGGGATCCTTGCGATGCCCTTCGAAGTCGACGAGGAAGACATACTCACCAAGTCGCCCCTTGATCGGTCTCGATTCCATCTTCGTCAGCTGCAGATTGCCTTCGGCAAACGGGATCATCGCCCGCACCAGCACCCCGGGCACATCGTGCGGCAGCGTGAATCCGAGCATCGTTTTGTCGCTCCCCGTCGGTTCACCATCCTCAACCCCGAGCGCGACGAACCGTGTCAGATTTCCCCGGATATCCTGAATGTTCCGTGCCAGTACCTCGCCGCCATACAACTCATGCGATCGCATTGGCCCAATACCAACAACCGTCGGATCGTTGCGATTGACCGCTTCCTGCACTGAACCCGCGGTCGACAACCATGCCACCTGCTCCGCGTGACCAAGAAACCGCTCCAGAAACTTGCGGCACTGACCGAGCGCCTGCGGATGTGAAATCACCAGCTTCACATCCTCGAGTCTCGCTCCGGCAACTCCGACCAGCACATGGTGAATCGGCACCACCACCTCTCCACACACCTTCAGGCCGGTCTCGTGAATCAACAGATCGAGATTCTGCCCAACCGGACCTTCCAGCGAATTCTCGATCGGGAGAATCGCCACATCGGCCAGCCCCGTTTCCACTGCCGATGTTAACGCAGGGAAACTGGAAAACGCCCGGAGTTCGGCCTCAGGTCCACCGTAGGCAATGGCCGCTTCTTCACTGTTGGTCCCGCGTGGACCGAGAAACGCGATCGACATGCAACACCTTTCCTTGGTCAGCGTCAACCATACCGCCTGTCATCCCCGACTGCGACATATACTTTGCCCATGAGTGAGAAGACGCGCCGCACCCCGGCCCAACGACAGGCACCAACCGCCAAGGCAACCAGGGCAATGCGGCTCTTTCTGGCCGTACCACTACCTGAATCTGTCGTGGCATTCGTCGATACGATCATCGCCGATCTGCAGCGTGACGACTGGCCGATCCGCTGGACCAATTCCGGGAACGCACACATGACACTGCAGTTTCTTGGCGATGTTTCACCCGAACAGGCCGAACTCCTCCGCATCGCCCTGCGCGATCCGATCGCCCTGCACACCTCGTTCGATCTGCGGACCGCCAACCTCAGCGCCTTTCCCAGTATCAAGCGACCGCGTGTCCTCTGGCTCGGCCTCTACGGTCCGGCGCATCGATTGCAATCGCTCCACGCCGACATCAGAGCGATCGTCAACCAGCTCGAGTTCGAAACCGAAACCTCGGAGTTCCATCCGCACATCACCCTCGGACGCCTCAAGCACGACCGAACCTCGATCAAGACGTTCCCGGATCGCGTTCGTGCCCGATTCGATGCCCTCCAGCGCAACGAACAGGTGACCGACAAAAAACCACTGGCATTGCCGGTCCGCGAGGTTCAGCTCGTTCGCAGTCACCTCGGCACATCCGGCGTCCGCTACGAAATCCTCGAACGATTCCCGCTCAGCGAACCGGAATCCTGATTTCGCATCAGCTTGCGACAGATTTCAGGATCACCGCACGACTACCTGTATACAAGGAGGTCGTGACACATGGGAGGTCTGCCGATCCAGATGCCGAGCCTGGGATGCACGATCGACA
Organism: Thermomicrobiales bacterium; assembly: GCA_037724245.1. Lineage (GTDB taxonomy): Bacteria > Chloroflexota > Chloroflexia > Thermomicrobiales > UBA6265 > JBBJOX01. The sequence continues at coordinate 2,257 of JBBJOX010000355.1, forward strand.
AGGGCAGGCAACATGAGCAGGTGCGGATCGTTTCGTGGTTCGACGATGCATTGCCTCGACTTTTCGGATACTTCCTGCCCCGGGTTGGTAACAACATTCAGATCGCCGAAGATCTGACCCAGGAAACCATGCTCGCCGCCGTACGCGGTCGATCCGGTGATGTCAACGTCGCCGAGGTCATGCCCTGGCTCTTCGGTATCGCCCGACACAAACTCGTCGATCACTACCGGCGGCACTATCGAGAAGCGGATCAGGACACTGGCACGATCGACGACATCGTCGAAACCTCACAGCGATTGCCAATGCTCGATCTCCAAGCGATTCACACACGTGACGCGATCATCTCCACCCTCGATCGACTACCACCACGCCAGCGTCTCGCGATCACCCTCCGCTATCTCGACGACCAACCGGTCGCCGATGTCGCCACCGCACTCGATCTCACTCTTTCGGCCACGGAATCGCTGCTGGCCCGCGCTCGCCGCACCTTTCGCGCCGACTATCTGACCAGCAACGGAGAACACCCATGAGTCAGCACGATCACGACGACTTCGCGCAACTGCGAGATACGTTCGATCAGCCGATCACGCCGTCGCCGCAGTTTGCAGCCAAACTCAGGGAGGATCTCGTGGCCGAAATATCCGTATCCAGCAGTGATCGCGTCCGCCTGAACTTCGTCTCTACACCGGCCACCGATGGCGTTCCACGCGTTCAGAACCTGACTGCGGGTGGTTGGCAGGGCGCATTGATGACCGCCGCCGCCATCCTGATCGTCCTC
>JBBJOX010000356.1:0-3033 GCA_037724245.1 Thermomicrobiales bacterium
CCCTCAGTGGAGCGTTCGACGGCCTAACCGGAAACACCTCGCCATTTCACGCCATCGTTATCGTTGATGGATCTACCAGCATGCTGGCTCGGTCTGAAGACTCGCAACGATCACGCTGGGAAGCGGCCCGTCAGGAGGCGCTCGCCATCGTCGACGATTGGCGACCAGGTGATGTCACCACAGTCGTGCTCATGGGAACTGACGTCGAAACGAGATCGGCATCAAACTCCGAACAGAAAGATGCGTTGCGGGACTGGCTGCGAGAGTCACGAATTCCCGGTGGACAGGCCGATCTCAACGCTACGTTGCAACTGGTGAGGCATCTCGGCCTGAGCGATCGCGAAAATGCGATCTCACTGATAACGGATACGATCATCCAGATTGATCCCGACGTCGCCACAACGGTAGGTATGCCAATCCGGATCGTCGATGTCAGTGATGGCAATGTTCTATCCAACCAGGCGATCACGGCGATTTCGGCTGCGACGATTCCAGGCACAGACAATCAGTTTGTCGTATCGGCAACGATCAGCAATTTTTCGGATGTCGATGCCGATGTCCCTTGGTTTGTCGAAGCAGATGGCGTCGAGATCGCCACGAACACAGCCTTCCTGCGGCCCGGACAATCCACACAAATCACTGTCAATGCGCCACGCAATGCCGGACAAGTGCAAGCGACACTCGGCGTGCAGGATGCGCTGTTCGACGACAACCGGGCGATGTTACCGCTGGGGAGTGACCGTCTGGGCCAGCTGGACATTCTGTTGGTCAGTGATGCTCCTTCGAACATTCTGCGCGCACTTCAGGTCTTACCGGGTTCGAGCGTCGATGTTCAATCACCTTCCGTGCCGGGAATTCAGGATGTCGCGCGTTCCTACGCTCTGGTCGTATTCGAAGGTGCTGCTCCTCCTCCAGCGGAAATGCCGGATATTCCGATGCTGTTTGTCCAGCCACCTGCAATCGCCGCCGTGTTTGGTGTCAGCGGTGCAGTGGTTAACCCAGTGATTACGTCGATCAATGCGACTGATCCACTCCTCGAAGGTGTCGATCTTTCAGGCGTCACGTTCGGCACTGTTGCCCATTACGATTTGCCGGTAGGCAACTCATCGCTCGTAACGGGCATTTCGGAGGCAACGTCAATACCGCTGATCTGGCGTGGTGACATCGAGACAATGCGGTATGTCGCTCTGGCGTTTTCGATCACCGAGTCGAATATCGATGACCGTGTGGCATTCCCGATTCTGATCGCGAGGATTGTCGAAGATCTCACGTCAGCGCCGATTTCATTGTCGATCACGCTGGGTGATCCGCTTTCGATCCCACCGGTAGAGGGCGTATCGGATCTCGAAGTTGTCCTTCCGGATCAGTCGATCCTCTCGATCCCGGTCGATTCCAGGATCGCCGATGAATCAACCTTGTCTGTGCCTGCCGTGATCGATGTTACCGGGCTAAGTGGAATATATGCGATTCGTTCGTTGCGAAGTGATGGAACATTGGTGTCCGAAGGATTGATCGCAGTCAATGCGGGCGACGTGCAAGAGTCGAACCTGTTCACCAACCCCGATTTGGTCGATGGAGTGGTTTCAGCCATGTCGAGCAGCTCGTCTGCTCCCGGCGAATCGAGTGGCGAAAGCGAACTCTGGCTGGCACTGGCATTGTTCGCATTCGCAGTACTTCTCTTAGAGTGGATGGTCTCGGCCGGAAGTCTGCGTTTGCCCTTCCGCTTACCCGGAAGGGCAAACGGATGACGATCCCTGACCTGAACTTTCAGCGTCCATGGCTGTTCGCATTGCTGATTCTGTTGCCAATTATCTTCACGCTTCGAACGCGATCACGACGCCGCGATCCAATTTCCCGAGGATTGCTCTGGATTCGTGTGGGTCAGGTGATATTGTTGGTTTTGGCGGTCTGTGGTCCGATGCTGACCCTGCGCGCCACTACCTCCACCGCAGTCTTCGTGCTTGACCAGTCCAGCAGCGTCCAGCTGCAATCCCGGGCCGCGGCAACCCGATGGATTACCGGGAACATCGAAACTGGAAGTCCTGATCGTAATGCCGCGATCATTTCATTCGGTGCTGAGCCTGATCTGATCGTTCCGCCAGCTTCGACATCGGCGATTTCTCCTGAATGGTCCGACAATCTCGACTCTGATGCCGGAAGTTCCGCGACCAACATAGAGTCGGCGCTCGATCTGGCAATGGCGCTGCCGGTAGGTGATCAGCGTCGGATCGTTTTACTTTCAGATGGTTCCCAGAACTCAGGTTCGATCGAGTCAGTGATCGAGCGGGCAAGGCTGCAGGGTATTCCGATCGATGTCGTACCGTTGACCGGAATCAATGCCAACGACGTCCGCATATCCAATGTTAGTGGGCCATCGGCCGTCTGGCAGGGAGATCCGGTTTCGCTGCTCGTCACACTGGGATCCGGGGGCGCTGACGTCGTAGAAGTGACTGTGACCGTAGACGGGGCAATCCTCCAGCAACAATCGGTCAATCTGCAGGCCGGAGCAACCTCGCTGACAGTGACGACACCGGTGCTCGAGCCCGGTTTCCATGCAATCGAGGTCAGCGTTGCCGGCAATCCAGATCTCGATCTGACCGCCGAGAACAACTCGGCACCGTTCGCTGTGATGGTGCGGGATCGACCCGAAGTGCTGGTGATAGCGCCGGTCGGTGCCGATCCGGTCCGATTCACCGACGCGCTGACGCAGCAAGGTGCTTCGGTGACCACGATCGAGCCCGCCATGCTACCGACGACTCTCGCTGAACTCAGTGCATGGGATGCCGTGATTCTCGACAATGTGCCGTCCTGGGACCTCTCAACACAACAACAGGAAATCCTTGTCGAACACACCAAAGATGGTCACGGTCTGATTGTCATCGGTGGTTCCGCCAGTTACGGACCCGGCTCCTACGCGGGCACACCGCTGGAGGCGGCGCTGCCGGTTTCGGTCAAGGTGACAGATGGCCGGCAACGCCCGAAAGTGGCCGTCCTGATCGTCGTCGATAAGTCAGGCTCGATGTCTTACGATCC
>JBBJOX010000357.1:0-3031 GCA_037724245.1 Thermomicrobiales bacterium
TTGCTCGAACTGGTAGGCGCAAACATCGTGTCTGCCATGGTCGGTAGTCGGAATGCCTGGGTCAGAGACAAGCCACTGACCTTACTGTCCACCCGCTCGATTCCTCTCATCCCGCCACGCCAGAACTTCCCGGAAAAACCCCAGATCCCAGTCCGGCCCGACACTGACCACCGTGAAGTGCGTGAACCCGAGTGCAACGTACTCGTCGGCGTTGGCGAAAGTAGTCGCATTGACACCGATCGAGCGCTCGATCGTGCTGCCATCGCGGCCGACTTTCCTGGTCCATTCCTCGAGCACGGATGATTTGTGCTTCGCTGTCTCCAGATCACCATTCATGTGCCAGATATCTGCGTGTTCCGCAACGATCCGCAGCGTTACCTTCTCACCCGCTCCACCAATCAGAATCGGAATTGTTCCGTTGACCGGTGGCGGATCGAGTTTCGTCAAACGATCCCGAATGAGCGGCATGTCGCGATCGAGATCACGCAGTCGACTTCCGGGCGTTCCCCACTCGTAGCCGTACTCAACGTAATCCTCTTCCTTCCAGCCAGACCCGATCCCGATGATGAACCGCCCATCCGAGACATGGTCGATCGTCCGTGCCATATCGGCCAGCAAATTCGGATTGCGATAGGAGTTCCCCGTGACGAGACAACCAACCTGAGCTCGCTCGGTCGCTTCGGCCATCGCCGCCAGCACCGACCATGCTTCGAAGTTCATCCCTTCCTTCGCCCCGACCGTGACGAAGAAGTGATCGTTGTTGAAAATAGCATCGGCACCGAGATCGTCGGCCGCGAGCCACGCCTTGCGCAGGTTGGCCATCGTCCCGTGTTCGTTGACAATTTGTGCACTGGCTTTGATCAGCCCCATGGTTCCTCGTTTCGTCTGCAAACACTCCAAACTTCAGCCACTATACCGGCCAGATCAGAAAACGCCATCGGCAATGTTCATCCGAAGATCATCGCTTCAGTGAAGGCCGCGAAGACACTCAATGCGACCGAGGGTGGCACACCTTATGCGATAATTTTGGCGAGTTATGTAGCACAAACTATCCAATAGCACCGTTCAATTCGGGAGGATCGTATGTCTGGTTTCCGTCGTCGCTCCTTGTCACGTCGCTCGATAATGCAGGGTGCCGCCGCATCCGGTGCCGGTCTCGCCTTTGCCGTTACCCGGGGTCACAACGCTTTCGCTCAAGACTCCTCCCCGGCAGCCTCGCCTGCCGCCTCCGCTCCGGTTTCTGTCGTTGCCGAGCGCGCCAGCGGCGAAATACGTCTGGCGGGAGCGGGTGACGCGATTGGTCAGGAGATTATCCAAGCCCAGCTCGACGGGTTCCATGCGATGTACCCAAACATCAGGGTCAGCTTCGAAAACATTGCCGCCGAGTATCTCGTCCAGATCCAGACAGCGATCGCCGCCGGCAATGCGGCGGATGTCTTCTTCGTCCAGAACGAGTTCGCTCAGGACTTTATGTCACGTGATGTGCTCCTGCCAATCGATGCCTACATGGCGGAAGATGGTATTACCGCAGACATGTATTACTCGCCATTGATCAGCGCCTACAACTGGCAAGATCAGCTGTACGGGTTGCCGAAGGACTGGTCGCCGATCGGCGCAGTGTACGATCCAGCGGCATTCGAAAGTGCAGGGGTGACCATGCCCACAACATGGGACGAATTGCGCACCACGCTGCAAACCTTGAAGGACTCCACCGGCACTACTGCCCTTGCCCTTGATCCGAGCTTCGACCGATTCGTCATCTTCATGTATCAGGCCGGTGGCTCGATCATCAATGAAGATGTGACCGCGATTACGCTCGATACGCCAGAAGTAACCCAGGCACTCGAGTACTTCTACGGGTTGTATGCAGACGGTCTCTCCTCGACATCGGTCGATATCGGCGCCGGATGGCCGGGCGACGCGTTCATCCAGGGCCTGACGTCGATGGTGTTCGAGGGCAACTGGATGTTCCCTGGGTTGAACGACCAGGCACCGGACAAGGCATTCGCGGTCGCGGAACTCCCGTCAGGGCCTGCCGGACCGGGTACCCCCGCCTTCACCCAGGCATACTCGATCTTTTCGGGAAGCCAGAATCCAGACGCAGCGTGGGTCCTCACCAATTACCTGACAAGTGTCGATGGGGTGCGCGCCATGCTTCCGTACGGCCTTGCGCTCCCGGCATTGCCGGCGCTCGAACCTGAGTTCCTGGAACTCTTCCCGGAACGTGCGCCGTACCTTGCGGCGGGCGAGTACGCTACAACGGTGCTCTACGGACCGGGCGGACAGACGTTCACAACTGACGCGAACGCAGTACTGCAATCGCTGTTCGCTGGATCAATCGACGTCACGGAGGCCCAAGCCCAGCTCGTTACCGCCGCGCAAAACAACATCACGCTCTCAAGCTAGCGGATCCGCGCCGCCCGCGCTGGCACATAGTGCTGGCGTGGGCGTAGCCGGCACCCGAACCGTCGTGACAGGTTGGCGGACGAAACATTCCGGAGTTGGTGAAGATGAGCGTGCCTGGATTCCCTTCTCGAAAGCACCGCAATCCGTTGGCAGCGGAGGACGCTGTCGCCGGGTGGGTCTTTATCACGCCGGCCTTGCTCGTGCTTTCTGTCTTCATCTTCTGGCCGATTGCTCAGGTGTTCTGGGTCAGCTTTCATGAGTGGAGCGTGATCGAACCGGAGCGCCCGTTCCGCGGGTTAGCGAACTACCGCGATCTCTTTCAGGATCCTGACTTCGAGGTCGCCCTGCGAAACACCATCTGGTTTTCCCTCGGTGTCGTCCCCATTCAAACCTTCCTGGGCATCGTTCTCGCGGTGCTAGCCAATCGAGCTATCCCCGGCAAGACGTTTTTCCGGACGGCATTCTACTTCCCGTCTATCAGTTCGTCCGTCGTCATTTCCGTCATTTTCATTTGGCTGTATCAACAGAATGGCCTGATCAACCTCGCGCTGCGCGCGATCGGATTCGGTACGCCGCAACCACCGTGGCTGAGCAATCCGGTCGGCGTGATCCAGATGGGTCTCAA
>JBBJOX010000358.1:0-951 GCA_037724245.1 Thermomicrobiales bacterium
ATCGACAAGTCGGTAGAGATCGACGTGAAACAACGTCCCCAGCGACGAATGGTGCTCCTGGACGATCGTGAACGTCGGGCTCTGGATATCTTCGGCAACACCAAGCGCCGCAGCCAGTCCCTGAACAAACGTTGTCTTTCCGGCACCAAGATCGCCGTGCAGCAGGACGACATCTCCTCGACCCAGAAGTCCTGCCACCCTGGATGCAAGTGTCCGAGTCGCGTCGGCGCCGGCAATGATGTTCGTCGATGGAATCATGACGTCACATCTTTTACGTCGTCGATGTCCGGGAACACCACCGGTCCTGATCGCGAGGGATGCGTCATCACGGACATCGGCCAGTTAAAGACATCCTGCAACAGCGCGCTGCTAAGAACTCGTTCCGGCGAATCGAGAGCGACCAGCGTTCCTCGACTGAGCAATCCAATACGGTCGGCATAGGCACAGGCCAGATTGATGTCGTGCACCGCGGCAATCACACAGCGACCCTGATGGGCCAGTTCACGAAGATGTCGCATCACCAGATGTTGGTGCCGCACGTCGAGCGAGGCGGTTGGCTCGTCGAGGAGCAGAATGGGAGTTTCCTGGGCCAGAACCCTGGCCAACCCAACCCGTGATCGTTCACCTTCAGACAGCGATGCAAGTGCGCGATTCGAAAACTGACTGACTTCCGTCACCTCCATCGACTCCCGAACCACCCGATCATCATCGTCCCGGCGAGCCGAGTCCACTCCACGGCGTCCGAACTCGACGACCGTCCGCACCGGGAATCCGATTTGTGTTTCACCAGTCGAGGTATAAACTGCGCGATGCCGGACGAGAACGCGTTTGGAGAACGACCGGATGGAGACACCGAGCATGATGACGTCGCCGCGATCGGGCCGGATATCTCCAGCCAAGGTTGCCAGCAAGGTTGATTTTCCGGCGCCGTTGGGTCCGAGGAGAACAGTC
>JBBJOX010000358.1:961-3011 GCA_037724245.1 Thermomicrobiales bacterium
TTCGATGACTACCTGAGTTCCGCGGCGAACCCTGAGGTCCCGTACTGCAATAGCATCATGGATTTCCGTCACAACCAGCCTCCGGCTCGACGTCGCATCTGAAGGAGGAGCAGCACAAACACAGGTCCACCGATCAGCGTCAGGATCAGACCCAGCCCGACTTCCATCGGCTGCGCGATCGATCTGGCGATCAGATCAGCCATAACTACCACGATGGCACCTCCCATCACGCTTTGGGGAAGCGCGTGGCGCAAATCTGGCCCGTGCCAAAGCCGCATCATTTGCGGCACGATCAATCCGACAAAGACGGTCGCTCCGGCGTAGGCAGCCGCAAATCCCAGAAGAATCGCTGCCAGCACAACCACGGAGAATCGAACCAAGCCAACCCTGACACCGAGATGTTCCGCCTCCCGGTCACTCAATGCCAACACGTTGAGCAGTGCGCCAAGGCGCAATGTCGCAATCCAGCTCACCAGCAAAACCGTGAACGTCATCTGGACCGGATACCAGGTTGCCTGACTCAGCCCTCCGGTCGCCCAAAACGACGTCGCCTGCTGCAGAACATCGCCATTGACTGCATTCGTCAGCCCAATGCCAGCAATCAGCACCGCATTAATCGCAACGCCGGTCAGCACAAACGTCAGCGAATCGATTGATCCCTGACGTTGTGAAACGAACCACAGCATCCCCAGCACCAGGAAACAAGCCATGGATGCGGCAAGAGGCTGGCTGATCCGGAGATTCCAGTCCCCGCTGATTCCGGGCGCAATGCTCCAACCAGAGACAAATGTCATCAGCAGCGCCGCCAGAGCTCCTCCGGCCGAGACACCGGTCAAGCCGGGATCGGCGAGCGGATTCCGGAACACTGCCTGGATCAGGGTTGCTGCCAACGCAATCAACCCTCCCACGACCGCGCCCAGAAATACGCGAGGAACCCTGATATCCCAGATCACTGATTCATCACGGGGCGTGTACGCGGGCGTCAGCCAGGTTCGGAATCGATCGGTCGATCCATCGAGCCATCCGATCATCGACGAGGCACCAGGCAGTTCGGAGAAACCGCGCCACTGACTGACGGCAGCATCCCGGATCGTGAGATCGTCCAACCAATCGACTGCATGATCGCGGATCACGTGGAAGGTCTGCCGAACACCTACCTCGAACGCACCAGTACTGGCGGAATAGAGAACGGCGGCTACAAGTACAGTCCACAGTAGAAACCACGACAGCCACTGTTTCCAGCGACCTCGAGGCTTCGATGATTCAGTCTGCGGCAAACTGGCGCTGCTCAAGCAATCAGCCAAACGACGGAGTTTGGTTCCATGTCAAAAGCATAGCCTCGAAACAGGGCACAAGGGCAATCAATGGTCTAGCCAGGTGGTGACATCGTGAATCGGTCGCCGCTCCCGCTTCGGTGGTTCCATCGATGGATACCCGAGATAGATGAATCCCAGCACGACGCCCCGTTCACTGAGCTTGAGAAACTCACGCACCTGTCGCGAGTAGGTCGGCCGACCGCTGCGCCAGATTGCGGCCAACCCAAGCGCATGCGCGGCCAGCAGCATGTTCTGGCCCGCCGCTGCGCCGGATGCAATCTCCTCGATCTCGATACATTGATCTTCAGGACCGGGCTCCACGGCGATTGCAATCACACCCGGAGCGCGTAGCGGTCGCAGCGACTGGTGGTCCCACTTTCGTTGCCGTTCCTCCCCCGGTTCCTGCCCCTCGACAACAGCATCCGCCAATGCTGCGCCAAGACCCAGACGACCATCACCGGTCAGCACGAAGAAGCGCCAGGGTTCCGAGAGATGATGGTTCGGCGCCCATGTCCCCGCTTCCAGAATTTGCTCGATCACAGCCCGGGGCGGCACCGTCTCGAGGACCTTACCCATACTCCGTCGATCGCGAATGGCCTTGAGCACAACGTCGGCGTGAATCGGTTCCAGCGTGTCTATTGTCGCCATGAGATTCCTGTCAGGTAAATCCAACCAGATTAGTCAGAATTATGCTTCGCCACGAGCAAAATCTCTAGTGCAGATGCGTTCACAAT
>JBBJOX010000359.1:0-3005 GCA_037724245.1 Thermomicrobiales bacterium
AGACCCGCAGCGTCTCGAAGGCATCGGGCGCCTCCGCCAAACGGGCATTCCAGATCGGCGTCTTGATCGTTCCCGGCGATATCGCGTTGCAACGAATCCCGAACTGGCCGTACTTGATCGCCATGTTCTGCGTCAGGTTGAGCAACCCTGCCTTGGCTGCTGAGTACGGCTCCTCCCCCAAACCGGTCATCCCGTTGACAGAGGAGATGTTGATAATCCCGCCACGTCGACGTTCAATCATCGTTGGCAGCACTGCCCGCGAGCAGAGATACGGCCCGCGAAGGACGATCGACAGATTGCGATCCCAGACGTCAGGCTCGATCGTCAGTATGTCGTTGCCAATCGAGACTGCGGCATTGTTCACGAGAATGTCGACCGGTCCGGTCCGCGACACCGCTAACGCAATGCCGACGGTGACTGACGACTCGTCCGCAACATCGATCGTGACTGCGATCGCGTTGCCCTGGGAGGCTTTGATCGCATCGGCAACCTCGAGTGCGCGGTCGGCGACGATGTCGGCCACGATCACCATTGCCCCTTCCGTGGCGTAGAGCCGCGCAATTGCGGCTCCGATTCCCGATCCTCCACCTGTCACAAGCGCAACCCGATGTTCCAGTCGCATGGTTCGCTCTGCCTTTTGTACAAACCGGATTCTTCCGGAATAACGCTCGATGGGTACGGATTGCAATGCCACACGTGACCATATTCCAGTGCGTATCGTGGCGCAGTCAGCACGAAACGCGCAAGGCTCTGCATGGGGCGTTTCGAACACATCGACCGTGCGTTTACTCGCGTTACCCTTTGCCAGATTCGTCATTATGGATACAATCCGGTGCGACGTAGTTATTCCCGGTAACTTTCCGGGATCATTGACAGCTCGATGGGCAAGGTGCCCGGGTCGAATGCGATGCACAACAGGGAAACGAGGAAACTTGTGACACACGAAGGTCCATTGCGCGTAGGTATTCTTGGTGCTGGTGGAATTGCCAACGCTCACGGTATCGGCTGGAGCGCACATGCCGGTAAGGCCGAAATCGCGGTCTTCGCCGATTTGTTCACTGATCGGGCACAGGAACTTTCCAACACCTATACCGGCGGCAAGGCCAAGGTCTACGGATCCTCGGAGGAGTTGTTTGCCGATCCCAACATCGATGTCGTCGATATTTGTCTGCCACATCACCTGCATTCCGATGCCGTGATTGGTGCCGCCAAGGCCGGCAAGGCGATTCTCTGCGAAAAGCCTCTGACAACGAACCTGCCGGATGCTGCAAAAATCAGCAGGGTCCTTGCCGAAACCGGCGTCGTCTTCATGGGCGCGCACAATCAGCTCTTCCAGCCTTCGTTGCTGGAGGCACGTCGACTGATGTCGGCAGGATTCCTCGGTCGTCCGTTCTACCTCCGATCGATCGAAACCTTCCAGAGTCGTAAATTCAGTCCATTCGCGGCTGAAGGATCGACCGCCGGTGGCGGTCAGCAAGGCTGGCGAGCCGATCTCAAGCAATCCGGTGGTGGCGAGTTGCTGGACACCGGCTATCACAGCACCTATCGCCTGATGTCGCTGGCCAACAACGATCGTCCGGTCGAAGTGACTGGAATCATGAGCCGATTCCTGCTTGGTCATTTGCCAACTGAGGATACGGGCCAGGTCATCATCCGCTTCGAAAGTGGAGCAATTGGCGAAATCATCACCAGTTGGGCGATGGACGTTGTTGGCGGTCGACACTTCGAAGTCAGTGCCGAGTTCGGTGCCCTGGCGGGTACTGCAACCTCGCTGGAGCATCAGTTCTATACATGGCCAGAAGCAAGTGTTCGCCACTTCAAGCCGGTTCACACCTTCTCGGCCGAAATCGGACACTTCATCGATGTCGTGACCAAGGGTGCCGACAACCCGGCACCGATTGATCTCACCACCCGCGTGTTGCAAGTGATCAAGGGTGCCTATCTCTCGGCGCAGCTTGGCCAGACTGTTTCACTGCCGGAAGATCCAGCCGGCTTGCCAGTGGCCCGAACTTCGGAAGCACAGACCCCGGCAACCGTTGCGGTTCCGGACGAAGTGCTCGGATAGAACAGCGGAAGGTCGGTCTCAGGACCGACCTTCGAGGATTGAATTATGTTAAACACGCTTCTTGCGGGCGCAATCGGAATCGAGGGATTGAGCCTCGAAGAACAGATCAAACTGGCGGCGGCCACAGGGTTCGACGCAGTCAACTTCAGTGTTATCGAAGTCAAGGAACTGGCCGATGCCAATGGCGGCATCGAGTATGTCAGGAACTTGTTCTCGAGCAATGGAATCAAGCCCGGTGGTTGGGGCGTCCCTGTCAACGCCGGCGACGACAGCAAGCGCCCGGATCAAATCCTGGCGCTGCCCGAACTCGCTTCGCTTGCCGTGGCACTCGGTGCTCCCGGTGGGACATCGGGAATCATGCCTGGCAACAACGAGCGCGAATATGACGCTGAGTACGCGTTTTGGCAGGAGCGATTCCTGCCAGTGGCCGAGGCGCTGAAGTCAGTCGGTGCCTCGGTTGGCATCGAGTTCATCGCTCCGAAAACCCTGCGCAACCGCTTCACCTACGAGTTCATTTACGATATGCCGCGTATGCTGCAGTTCGGCAAGGAACTCGGAACCGGGAACGTCGGAGTACTCTTCGATCTCTGGCATCACTACACCGCTCACGGCACAGTGGAAGAGCTCGATCTGCTCAAGGTCGAGGATGTCATTCTCGTGCACGTCAACGATGCCCCAGCCGGAATCGAAATCGATGAGCAGCTGGACAACCAGCGCACGCTTCCGATGGAGACCGGCGTCATCCCGGCGATCGACTATATGAAGAAACTCAAGGCACTTGGATATTCCGGGCCGGTTGCTGCCGAGCCATTCAGCGATCGCTTGAATGCTATCGGGGCCACGGATCCTACGGCCGCAGCCAAAGAAACTGCCTCCACCACCCAGTCCCTCCTCGACGCCATCTAGCAGAAGTCGTTGAGGAAACGCGTCAGCCCGTTCC
>JBBJOX010000360.1:0-3002 GCA_037724245.1 Thermomicrobiales bacterium
CCAGTAGCGTGTGTTGTAGAGCACAGGGTAGATCGTCTGGATCGAGGCAACGGCTGGCAACAGGGTCAGCATGCGCTCGAGCCCGGCGTCGAAATCTGCCCGATTGGCAGCATCCTCCGGATCAGCAACATCGAGTTTGTCGATGATTGCATCGAACTCCGGGTCCTGAAGACGGGACCGGGCCTGATCGCCACCGGTCTCGATGCGAGTGCCCAACGGCTGGTTGTAGCGTGAGTGGAAGCCGACATAGAGCTGGTTCGGATCGAACTGGAATCCGCAGACCCAGTGGCATGTCATGTCGTAGTTACCGACAGAATAGGCATCTCCGAAGGCTGAACCTGGGAGACTCTTGACCTGGGCATCGATCCCGATCTCGCGGCAGGTTTCGGCAAAGCTGACCGCAATCTGGTATTCGAGACCATCGGTTCGGGCTGGTGTGATGATGTTCAACTGCAGTGGCTGCCCGTTGAACACACGGGTCTCACCATCCATGGTCGCACCCAGTGCATCGAGCATCGTGCCTGCCAATTCCGGGTTGAACGTGAAATCGTACTTATCGACGATTTCTGGTGTTGCCCACGGCGTCCACCCCTCGTAATCCGCCCAGGGGAACGTCGCAGCACGGGATGATGGCTGCCAGATCGTGGATGCAATCGTTTCGCGATTGATCAGGTGCGATATCGCCCAGCGACCTTCCGGCGTTGCGAACAAGCCGTTTGGAGCCTCGGTATTGAAATAGAAGCCACGGGGGCACGGATCGGCAAAGTTGATCCGCGCGACCTGGTCGTACTGACTGGCGATGACTTCCTGGTTCAGGAAGTCGACCGATGGCACATCGAGGTTTCCTGCCAGAAAGTCCTGAACCGAGGTATCGACCGAGGTTGTTTGGAGGTACACCACGTACTCGGGCGCCGGGTTCAGCGTCGCGCTATTCCAGTACGTAGGGTTCTTTTTCCAGAGGTAATAGAGCTTGGAACTCGATGCTTCCTGAAGCACGTAGGAACCGGTCTGGATTGGCGGATTGAACTTGAACGCTCCCGGATCCTGCCCTTCCCAGATGTGCTTCGGCACGACCCGGAGACCATCGGCAATGATCCCGGCCAGGAACCGGTAGTGAAATCTGGTATTGGCTTCGGTGAGTGTCCAGACCACGGTTTGCGGATCTGTCGCTGTGACAGAGGCCACATCGCGGATAACGTCCGCTGCACCGTTCAGTTGAGCGTTTTCGAGGAGCAGCGTTTGCGTGAAGACCACGTCCTCTGCCGTGAACGGCTGCCCGTCACTCCAGGTTACTGCCGGATTCAGTTTCAGTGTGCATTCCGTGAAGTCGGCATTGTAGGTGTATTCAGTTGCCAACCACGGGGTGACTTCGCCGGTCAGGAAGTTCGTATAGAACATGTACTCGCGGCAGAACTGGGCGAGTCCGTAGTTGTAGGCCTCACCATTGGGAATGAAGGGATTGAAGCTGTCCCAAACGTTGTTGGTACCCTGTTCAATGACGACTGTCTGATTTCGCGGCGTGGGGAGATTCGCGGTTCGCTGGGCCAGAAGCGAAGCCGGAGCATACCCGGAGACGGCTGGCGAAGCGCCAACCCCATGGACGGCCAGCGCGGCAGCGGCAGCGCCGACACCCGCTCCGGCAACCAGCGTACGTCGTGAAAGAGAACCGGGATCATCCTTGAACTGATTCGACATCGACTGTTTCCTCCCTCCGAGATCTGATTCGCTGCCTTTCGCCTGCCGTTTGCGCCGCCCTGCAATACCGTGAGGAATAGCAGGAAAGAAGTCCACAATTGGCGAACTAGGGGCGCGTTGCCAGAACTCGATTCAACTGGATTGGTGCGTGACGCAAAGACATTATGCACTACTGAATGCAGATATGAAAACGTCGCAGGTTGGTATATCAACTGTGACGTGCAGTTAACGTCCGAGTTCGCCAATTGCAGCCATATACCCGCTGGCGCGGCGGGTCCAGTCCGTCAGTTCTGTGATGTGCACACAGTGCAGCGCTTTCGACGTCGGGGTGGGTCGAAACCGATCTTCGATTTCCCGGGCGGTGCAGGACGTGAAGACATCGAAAATGAGATGCGAGCAGCCGATTTCATTCTGGACAAGTGCTCTGGCGTTCCCGATCGCACGTTCGTCCTCCTCGAGCCCAAGGACCGCGTCGACTCGATCGAGGGCGTAGGCCGCCAGATCGCTGCCCGTCATGATCGGGTGTCTGCTGAGCGAGGTGCTCCCGCCGATCAGGTACGTTTCGGATTCAACCACCTTCTCAACAGTTTGCAAAACGATCATCTCGTCGCTGGTACGCATCAGTGCGTCGACAATCAGCTGGCGATCATGATGTGCGGTCGTGATGCGAGGATCGCGATACAACGTTTTCATCGCTGCGTGAATCCGGTACGGAGATTCGGCAAGGTGAAGCACAAGTCCATCTGTGCTGCTTTCCAACGAATTGAGCCGGTAGCCAACTGCGTCGTAGTAGGTCAACCCCTGTTCCGCCGCCTTCGTCAGCTGGATGTTCCATTCCTGCTCGATCGCCTGCTCGATGGCCGGATCGATCAGTCGGTGCGAACTGTCATCCATTTTGATCCTGATCGATAAAGGCGATATCGACCCTATCCATTCGCAATACGAACCCATCGATACCTCACTTTGTTACCCGCAGCGTCTGCGACAAACGTGCCGGAATCAGACGTGCTGCGCCCGCGGTCGAACCTTCCTGAACATACCGCAAGAAATGCACATGTCACCTGGAAGATGATGTGGGTAGCGACCGATCGAAGACACTCCAGAAAGGGACAACCCATGCAGAACCGTGAACTCCGCGCGCCGCTCACCATCATCGGACGTCAACTGAGAACCGCGAACGATGTTGCCGCCTCGACGATCCCGCCGTTCTGGGGTGAGTTCGAGGCAACCGGATCGGTGAAGCAAATTCCGAACCGGCTGTCCGACGATGTGTACGCGGTTTACACGCACTTCGCCAATGAAGGAGT
>JBBJOX010000361.1:0-3002 GCA_037724245.1 Thermomicrobiales bacterium
CCGACGCTGGGGCGGATTCTCTTCAACCAGAATGCGCTGGTTTACATCGCCTACGTGCTCGTTCCGCTGATGTGGCTCTTCATGTACGCGAGTCGCCCCGGGCTCAATCTGCGCGCTATTGGCGAGCATCCGGCCACCGCCGATGCGATGGGTCTCAATGTGGTTCGCCTGCGATTTCTCTATGTGATTGCCGGTGGTGCCTTCGCCGGAATCGGTGGTGCGGCGATTTCCCTGGCGACGAATCCCGGCTGGTCGGAGAACATGACGGCGGGTCGGGGCTGGATTGCCGTTGCGCTGGTCATCTTCGGCACCTGGAATCCGGGTCGCGTCGCCTTTGGTGCCTTCCTGTTCGGAGCTGTTGAAGCGGGTCAGTTCCGGCTGCAGAGTGTGAATGTCCCCGTGTCATCGTTCTTCCTGACGATGTTGCCGTATCTGTTCACGATTCTGGTGCTGGTGCTGGCGACGCAACGAACCCGAAGACTCCGGATCGGCTCTCCTGCCGCCCTCGGGCAAGCCTACATTCGTGAGGAACGGTAACTGATGCCACTCCCAAGATATGAGCGACAGCGAGAAATCCTCAGCAACGCCCACCAGATTGAAACGATGAATCTCGTTCCCTGCTCCGACATCGAGCGCGCACTCGCTGCATCGACCCTGAGCGATGGGGCAGCCGATCTGGTTCGGGGTGTGCTGCAGCTTGGTCGTCCCGCCGTCTTTGCTGGCGGAGGAACCGGGATCGAGTATGGAAGTCTGCTGAAGACGGCGGTCAATCCGTTGTATCTCCGCAGGCACGTCGAGGAAGCGGCGGAGCATTTGCGGCAGCAGCGGGTCGATGTGCTGATCGTTCCTGGCATGTCCGGGTTCCCGATCGGATCGATGTACGCCGTTGTTGCTAATCTACCGGCGTTGTTGCTGAAGAAGCAGCATCTGACGGCGCGACCGGACGTGGAATATCCGGCAGGATCGTTCGTGATTCCGAGCTACACCGGTGACGGCGATGTCGTCATGAGCGCCGATCTGGTTGCGGTCCAGGATATCGTCGACCGGGTGCTCGAACCCCAGGTTCTGGCGCAGAGAGAAGAAGCGGAACTTCACCTGACCCTGCGGTTGGCCGGTGGTGACGACATCATCGACAAGGCGACGATGAGTGAGGCGGTCAGCGACAGTGGTCTGCTGGTCGGGCGAACGGCGATGGAGTCCTTCGTCGCCAGGCACCGGAAAGCCACTGCCGATCCCCGGCGGATTGGGCAACGGGTCGATGTTGTCGCCTGGGTCACTCCATTGATCAAGGGGTACAACCGACCGCAGGAGCATTTGCAGCGGCTTTTCGGGGTCACGCCGTTTGCCGGGCTGAACATCACTGGGATTCAGCTGGACCCACCGGCTATCGGTATCGAAGAACTCGGACTCATTGCCTTTCCCTGATCCAGGCAGGACCAGAAAACATCATCGCAAAACGCGACGTCAATTAACGAGTATTCTTGTCCGCAACAGGGACCAGGACACATCGTTGTCTCAGGACAGGAGCTCGAGTGGAAGATCGCGTACTCAGTCAGCAGGAAATCGGTCACGACCGACGGATCGAGCCACTCGACACCGCCGGACCGGAATCGGCCGAGTTCCCGACGCTGCTGCGTGCACTCCGTGATGCTCGCGGGCTTTCCAAGGCAGAACTGGCGAAGCGGACCGGATTCGATCCAAGTACGATGACACGATTCGAACAGGGTTCACGGGCACCAGATCGGCCAACAGTGATTCAGCTGGCGCAGGCGATGGTGTTGCCTCTGACCGATTCCGACAGATTGCTGGCTGCCGCCGGGTTTCGCTCCGTGATCTGGGATGATCCGATGCTGATCGATCTCGCCGACGCCTTGTCCGACCCACTGTTACCAGAGGATGCCCGCGCCGAAATGCGATCGGTCATTCGCATGGCAATCTCATACAGTCGGCACCGTCGTGCTCACGTTTAGCGCTCGCCACGACGAACATCGGGCGAGGTGAGTCTCATGCATAGCATCTCCCGACTCAACTATTGGCTGCGTCGCAGTCTGCAGGTCCTCGCCGTTCTGGTGATGGCCCTGCACTGGAATGCCGGTACCACGGTAATGGCACAGGAACCAGAGTCCGCTGGAAATTTGCCGGTGCTTTCGCTGGACGCAATCGATCCTTCCCAATGGTCCGATTCCTCCCTGGCAGCTGCGCCCGGGCAGACGATTCGTGTCACCAATCGCGGTGTCCTCCCGCACACATTCGTGATTCCGGAATGGGGCGTTCGCGTCGAACTGCCGACGCTTGAGGCAGTCGATGTTATCGTGCCCGAATCAGCTGAGATCGGTCAATCCTTCGATTTCTTCTGCGACGAACCGGGTCACGCCGATGCCGGGATGCGAGGATCGATTCTGGTTGTCTCTGCCGAAAATGCCAGAACCGGACTATCTCCGGGTTCCGGTGGTGCGCCCAGCCCGGCCGCTGTTACCTTGCTCGCCAATGACAATCTGACATGGGCACCGAATGCGCTTGAACTCAGTGCCGGTCAGATCTTGCAAGTCCAGAACCCGGGAGTGATCGAGCATCACTTCGTCGTTGATGAGTGGGGTATTAACGAGACGATCTCGGCTGGCGAAACCGTCCTCGTCCGCGTGCCACCAGAGGTAATACCCGGAACCATTTTCACCTTCTACTGCTCGGTTCCCGGACATCGCGCTGCCGGAATGGAAGGGACGATCACGATCATCGACACCGGTCCACCACCGAGCTCGTCTGGTGGGCCTGGCTCCAATGCGGCGATCCTGGATGTGGATATTCGTCAGTTCGTGCCGAATGCCGGAATGCTGGGCGAGGGTTGGAGTGAGGTTCGTTCCGGCAATGTGCGTTCGATCGTTCCGGAATGGGGAGAGATCAACGTCACGGTGTTTCCGGGTGACGGCATTGGGGTGGTTTTTGTTGGTCCTTCCGGCAGCCGGGCCGCAGTCGCCGTTCTCCCGCTGGAAACCATTGCACTC
>JBBJOX010000362.1:0-2991 GCA_037724245.1 Thermomicrobiales bacterium
AGCGACCGCCCTGACCGACGGCCTGGTCGTGATCAGTGCCGCCTACTCCGACGGCTGGAATGCTTACGTCGATGGCGAACAGGTCGACATTCTCAGGACCAATCACGCATTGCAGGGCGTTCCGGTTACTGCAGGAACGCACACGATCGAACTGAAATACGAACCAGGTTCGATCGAAATCGGACTCTGGACCACGGGCGTCTCGACGGTCGGCATCCTCGGTGTCTGGAGCTGGGCTCTGGTCGATGTGCGCCGGCGATCGGGTGATCGCATCGAACGCAATTCCCCGATTGGTGACTCCGCATCATGAGTGCTCCTTCCCGACCGGCCGATACCACCACCCGACCCGATGCACCGACTGCCTCGGTGACAACCCGCACATCGGCGCGTCCGTTCAGGTGGGTCGCCGAAGCTCACAAGTCTGATTATGTCTCTCTGGCGGTGCTGACGATCTTTGTCTCGATCGCCTTGGCGGTCCGATTCCGGTACGACAACTGGCTCGGCGAGTTCGATGTCTTCACCATGTTCATTCCATGGTTCGGCTACGTCGGTGAACGCATTGCAGATTTTGAGATTCCTGCCTGGTCGCCCCACTATTTCGGCGGAGCTCCGGTAGCCGGTAATCCATCCAGTGGCTGGATGTACCTGCAGGTGATGATTCTCTATCCACTTTTCGATATTCTGTTCGCCACCAAACTGCTGTTGCTCACCCACGCTGTCATCGCCGGTGCCGCGACCTATGCCTTCTCGCGACGTCTGGGTTTTGCTCCGGTTGCCGCATTGATGAGTTCCGGCATTTTCGTGCTGGGTCAGATCATCTATGGCGCGACAAACTACGCAACCATCGGGGTTCAGGCGGCGACCTGGCTGATCGTTGCGCTGCTCGCAACAGAAATGTCGCTGACCGCCCGCAAGATTTCCTCGATTCTGGGATGGACCGCCCTCTCCGGCGTCGCGATCAGTCAGATGCTGGTCGCCTGGCCGGGTCAGGGCATTCTTTACGGCATGATCTGGATCGGCGGCTGGTTACTCTACCGCTCCGTCTTCGATACCAATCCGTTCCTGGCAACC
The DNA here is from genome assembly GCA_037724245.1 of Thermomicrobiales bacterium. Taxonomy (GTDB): domain Bacteria; phylum Chloroflexota; class Chloroflexia; order Thermomicrobiales; family UBA6265; genus JBBJOX01. The sequence continues at coordinate 1,072 of JBBJOX010000362.1, forward strand.
CGTCAGGATCGCCTCTGGCACTCAGTCCTGATCGGCAGTGCCATGACCTTTTTCGGTCTCGCCCTGAGTGCCGCCAGTGTGCTGCCCATGCTCGACTTCCTGGCGGAATCGACAATCCCCAACGGCGATTACTCGAACGTGGTCGGTGGGGCGTATGTCTTCCAGGCACCTGCCATCGATACCCTGCTGGCCATGTTCATCCATGGAACGCGCAACCCGTCGTACTCGGTGATCAGCCAGGCATTCGGCATGTCGGTCATCCTGTTGGCGGTGTTCGGCGCGATCATGGCCGGGCGGCGCTACGGTGCTGCCTTCTTTGCCTTCATGTTCGTTGGCGCGATCACGCTGATGTTCAAGTATTCGCCGGTGCTCTGGCTGTTCAACCAGATTCCGGTGATTGGCGATCTCCACGCCCACCGACCGATCGGACTCTCGTGGATGATCGCGATAGCCCCGGCAATGCTGGCCGGCGCCGCTGTGCAAAAGCTGCTCGATGGCGATCGCAAGCCGTTCACCTTCAACCAGATGGCCGGATTCATCCTGCTCTTCCTGTTCCTGCTCTCCACTTATTACTCGGACATGCTCTGGGCTGGCTGGTGGCCACTCCTGACCGGCGCCGCCGTGCTTTTGCTCTGCCTGCTGCCGTCGATCGATTCGAAACGGTTGACACGCTGGTTCACGCCGGAGCAGCGCTCGGCGGTGATCGCCTGGCTTCTGGTTGCCGTCATGTTCTTCTATCCCACCTTCACCGAAACCGTTCACACGGTGATCGCCCCGGAAACGGAAGTCAGCGGGATCTCCGTGACCCCGGCAAGGAAGAAATATCGACCCGCGCAATCGAGCGAGCGATGCTGGAGGAAGATCCAGGCACAGCAGCTGAGTTCCTGCAGCGGCAACTGGCTGCGGTCGAACCCTTTCGCTACACCGGCTATGCGGGCCAGGGATATCCCGATCGCAACTGGGTTGGTCAGGAGCTCGAGGGTCACAAAAGTGCTTACTCGTGGCGACGTTTCCAGCCGGGGATTATCGGTATTCTCGTCAACGCCCGCACCGAGCGTCTCGATCTGTATCAAACTGGCGGCTACAACCCGGTTCAACTGCGCTTCTACACCGAATACGTCGATGTGATGAACGGCAGCCGCCAGGATTACCATTGGCTGGATACCTTTGCCCCGGCGCTGGGAGATGCCCAACTCCTCGATATGCTGAATGTTCGCTACATTCTGGTTGACGCATCGATTCCGGAGAATCGGAGCGACTACGTGGAAATTGCCCGCTGGAACACCGAAGTCTACCGGGATGATCTGGTCGTCGTCTTCGAAAACAAGGAAGTCTTCCCGCATGCCTGGATCGTTCACGATGTGCAGGATAATGGCGGAACCGGTTACGGACTTCGCATGCTCGGCTCCGGAAATACGAACGGCCGCTTCACCGCCTACGTCAACATGGACAGCGACATTCCAGACCTGAAGATCTCGGCCGATGGCGGCAAAAGTGATGTCACGACGCTCGTCCGCTACGAACCGGAGCACACCGTGCTCTCGACCCGTAGTCAGGAAGATGGCTTTCTCGTCATCAGTGATCCCTATGCGACCGGTTGGAACGCCTACATTGATGGTCAGGAAACTCCGGTCATTCGAACCAACCACGCCTTGCGCGGGGTCTTCCTGCCAGCTGGTGAACACACCGTTGAACTGAAATACGAACCGGAATCGCTCGAGATCGGACTGATGGTCTCCGGTGGCGTTTCCGTGGCCATGATCAGTATCTGGTCCTGGGCACTGGTCGATTGGCGGCGGCGTGGAACGACCGGCGTCGACGGACGAGCCAACGTCTCGGCAAAACCACCATCGTCCCCTGAAGAACCACCAACCAGGCGCCCCCGCCGTTCGTTCATGAGGTCCCGACGTGACACCTGAT
>JBBJOX010000363.1:0-1076 GCA_037724245.1 Thermomicrobiales bacterium
ACAACGCGAAGCAAAGGCGCCCAGGAGGCCCACGAGGCGATTCGACCTACGGCACCGTCCCGTGATCCTGAATCGATCAAGAAGAATCTCAGCGCCCCGCAACTTCGGCTGTACCGATTGATCTGGCAACGATTCATGGCCAGTCAAATGGAAGCTGCGTTGCTCGACAACACACGCGTCGACATTGCAGTTGGGCCGGCCGCGACGATTGGACAGGGAACGCCGCCGTTCACGTTCCGGGCTACCGGTTCCGTGGTTCGGTTTCAGGGCTGGATGGCGGTCTATGAAATGGGTCGCGATGACGGTGAAGAGGATGAACTCGACAAGGGTGCCCTGCCGTTGGTCGAAACCGGCGAAGGGTTGAACCTGCGCCAACTGTTGCCGGAGCAGCATTTCACCCAGCCACCACCCAGATTCTCCGAAGCGATGCTGGTCAAGGCACTCGAGGAGCAGGGGATCGGGCGACCGAGTACCTATGCTCCGACCATTGCCACACTGCAGGCCCGCAACTATGTCGCCGTCGAGGAACGGAAACTGATTCCGACCGAAGTTGGCTTCGTGGTCAACGATATTCTGGTCCAGCATTTTCCGGCCGTATTCGATATCGGGTTCACCTCCCAGCTCGAAAGTGAACTCGACGAGATTGCGTCCGGTGATCGCAAGTGGATTCCGACCTTGCACCAGTTCTATGGTCCGTTCACGAAGTCGTTGCAGAGTGCCGAGCAAACGATGGAACGGGTCAAGATCAGGGACGAGCCTACAGATCAGGTTTGCGAGATTTGCGGGCGCCCGATGGTGATCAAGCTCGGGAAGTTCGGAAAATTCCTTGCCTGCAGTGGTTTTCCGGATTGTCGCAATGCGCTTCCATTGCTGACGAGGATCGGGATCGAATGTCCCACCTGTCATCAGGGCGAGATTGTCGAACGGCGATCGAAGAAGGGGCGCAAGTTTTTCGGGTGTGAGCGGTATCCGGAGTGCGATTTCGTGTCATGGAACAAGCCGGTGGCGCAACCGTGCCCACAGTGCGGCGCGTTCATGATGGAAGTCGGACGAAACGGGCAGCTCAAATGCTCCTC
>JBBJOX010000363.1:1086-2986 GCA_037724245.1 Thermomicrobiales bacterium
CTTTCAGGAACAGGCTCTGGCCAAGGCTGGCGACTAATCGCCGCAGCACGTGTGAAAGACAATCATGAGTACTGAGTTCAGTCGGCGCCCTCATGCTACGACGATTCTTGGAGTCAAACGTGGCAACAGCGTCGCGCTCGCCGGGGATGGCCAGGTAACCGCAGGCGATCTGGTGCTCAAACACGGAGCCCGCAAGTTGCGAGTGCTTTTCGAGGGCCAGGTCGTCGCCGGATTTGCCGGGGCTGTTGCCGATGCCTTGACGCTGTTCTCCAAGTTCGAACTCCAGCTCCAGGAATGGGATGGCAATCTTCGAAAGTCGGCAGTGGAACTGACCAAGGAGTGGCGCACCGATCGCTATCTGCGGCGGCTCGAGGCGCAGCTTATCGTGACCGATGGCGAATCGCTGCTCCTCCTGTCGGGGGAAGGCGATGTGATCGAGCCAGACGATGGCGTGCTCTCCATCGGTTCGGGCTCGCCGTATGCGACTGCGGCCGCCAAGGCTCTGCTGGCCCATACCGAAATGTCGGCCGAGGAGATCGTCAACGCCGCAATGATTATCACCGCTGACATGTGCATCTTTACCAACCACTCCATCACGGTCGAGGTTATTTCAGTTGACGAAGAGTCCACTGCAGAGTCGGCTCCTGGCGAGGATGGTCTCTGATGGCGGAGGCACAGCGACGCGGGTCGAGCAAGGACAAAACATTACGGATTTCGGTCGATGCCAAGGACGAAGCAAGACCTCAGGACAACCTGACACCGAAACAGATCGTGGCCGAGCTCGATCGTTACATCATCGGCCAGGACGATGCCAAGCGGGCGGTGGCGGTAGCCCTTCGTAATCGCTTCCGCCGGCAAAAACTCGACGATGAGCTCCGTCGGGAAGTCCAGCCCCGAAACATCCTGATGATCGGATCGACTGGGGTTGGGAAAACGGAAATAGCCCGACGGGTTGCCCGAATCGTCGAAGCACCGTTCATCAAAGTCGAGGCGACCAAGTTCACCGAGGTCGGCTACGTCGGCCGAGATGTCGAGTCGATCGTTCGTGATCTTGTCGAAATCGCCATTTCAATGCTTCACAAGGAACAGCTGGACAGCGTAAGAGAGGAAGCCTCACGCACCGCCGTCGAGCGCCTCGCCGAAATCGTTGCCGAACAAACGCTGCAACAGCGGCCGCGGCGTTCAACGAAAAAGAACGGTCTCTCTGAAGAGGAGGCCGCTTCCGATGATGAGCACGAGGCGATGTTGCAGGAACGTCGCCGACGGCGTGAGCAAAAGCGTGTCCGGCAACTGCTCGATCAGGAAGCGCTCGAAGATGAAACGGTCGAAATCGAAGTCGATCCTGACGACGATGGAGACGACTATCCGAGCTACGACCTGATCACTGGTGTCAGCGCTGACGAGATGCAGGATACGATGTTCGAATTCCTCGAAGGTCTCATCCCTCGGCGGCGTTCGCGCCGAAAGGTTTCAGTACGCGAAGCCAGGCGAATTCTTGCCCAGCAGGAAGCGAATCGACTTGTCGATTTCGACGCACTGGTCGAACTTGCGATCAAGCGCGTCGAGGACGCCGCTGTCGTCTTCATCGACGAGATCGACAAGACCATTTCCGGGAACGGGGATTCAGGTCCCGATGTCTCCGGCGAAGGCGTACAGCGGGATCTTCTTCCGATTGTCGAAGGATCGGCAGTGATGACCCGCTACGGTCCGGTTCACACCGATCACGTGTTGTTCATCGCTGCGGGATCGTTCCATCGTCACCGACCCTCCGACCTGATTCCCGAACTTCAGGGGCGCTTCCCGATCAGGGTCGAGCTGCAGTCGCTGGGCGAGGAAGAGCTGTTCCAGATCCTGACCGAACCCCGGACTGCCCTGACCACGCAGATCGAAGCCCTGTTGG
>JBBJOX010000364.1:0-2980 GCA_037724245.1 Thermomicrobiales bacterium
CATTGGGTGGATGGTTACTCGGATTTCTCTTCGCTTTCGGCACCTTCAGTGGCCTCAGCTCCGTCTTCTCCGGCTTCTTCATCGCCCTCGGCAGCTTCTTCCTCTTCTTCCTCCGGCTCATCGAGCGCTTCGGCAATCAGGGAAGCAATCGTCTCTTCCGGATCGGTGATGATTTCGACACCGCTCGGCGTGACGACATCGGAGACCTTGAACTGGTCGCCAATTTCCAGCAATGCGCTGATGTCGATATCGATCTGACTTGGCAGATCGGCCGGAAGTGCCTCGACTTCGATTTCTGTCACCGGCTGCGAGAGCATGCCCTGCGCATCAGCGTGATGGTTGTGAATCACGACGGCGACTGTCTGGCGGAGCTTGACTCGCATGTTCGGTGCGAAAAAATCGATATGAAGATGATTCCCACGAACGGGATCGATCTGAACCTCGCGGATCAGGACCGGCTGCGACTCGTCGCCCCATGCCAGGGAAAAGACAGTCGAGTGACCGATTCGGTTATAGAACCGACCAAAATCACGCGCGTTGACGGTTACTGCGATGGTGTCCTTGATGACGGGACCGTAGACAACGCCCGGAACGAGGCCTTCGCGGCGAAGCCGTCCGACCTTCTTTCCAAACACGGTCCGAGGTTCGGCCCTCAGTGTCAGTTCATCTGCCATGGCGAGATGGTGACTCCTACTTCCAGTGAACGTGCATCGGGCCCAATTGGGCATTGCGCACAATAAAAAGCGCGCAGCGTAGCGCGTCGGGCAATTCTAGCACAGCCATATCGTTGCGACCGGGGTGCAATCGCCGGCACCCGTGCTTGACGTGAACGTTACGCACGTCTTAGGATTCGGCCAATCTCCACGTTTCCGAGGCAGCGTCGCCTCCTGGAACATCTGCGCCCTCGCAGTGCCTGATCAGGAGTGCACAAGGCTGAATCTCCTCCGATCCCGGATTCCATTCATCTGGCACGGAGGCGTTGTATCAAAGCGAACCTGAACAGTGGGAGTCACATGTGGGTAGATATCTCGTTCGACGGGTCCTGATCTCATTGGTGACCCTGGTCGCCATCAGCATGATTCTGTATTCGATTCTGTATCTTGCTCCGGGCGATCCGCTGGGCGGCTTGGCGACGAATCCGAACGTGTCTCCGGAAGTACGCGAGCGGATACGCGATTCCTGGGGGTTGAACGATCCGCTCTACATCCAGTACTTCAAATGGGCGAAATCCTACTTCTTCGAACTCGACTGGGGCCAGTCGATCACCTCACGCGTGCCTGTACGCGACTATGTTTTCGATCGCATTCCAGTGACCCTGCAGATCAGTGGTATCGGCTTTCTGATCGGAATCATGATCGCGATCCCGGTTGGGGTCATTTCCGCAATCAAGCAGTACTCGGCATTCGATCAGGTTGCGACGACGTTCGCCTTCTTTGGTTTCTCGATTCCAACGTTCTTCTCCGGATTGCTCCTGATACTGCTCTTTAGCGTGCAGCTCGGTTGGCTGCCTTTCGTCTATGACTCCACCGTTTCCGGGTTCTGGGGGAACTTCAAGCAATCGATCATGCCGATCACGGTCCTGGCATTGTTTGGATCGGCCCAGCTGACACGGTTTGTGCGGGCCTCTATGCTCGAGGTGATCAATCAGGATTACGTGCGAACGGCGCGTGCCAAAGGATTGCGCGAGCGCTACGTGATGCTCTTCCATTCCATGCGCAATGCGATGATCCCGGTGGTGACGATCATTGCTTTGCAATTGCCTGGTGTGATTGGTGGTGCGGTCATCACCGAACAGATCTTCCGGGTCCCGGGTGTCGGTCGCGCACTGATCGATGGCATTCTCGCCAAGGATGTGCCGGTGGTTATGGCAATCACCTTTGGGGGTTCGATACTGGTTGTGCTCTTCAATGTACTGGCCGATGTGCTGTACGCGGCGCTCGATCCGCGCATCAAGTACTCCTGATCGCTCGTTCTGACGTCGCAGGAGTCGACCTACACATGGAGAACCCGCCAACATGAGCGCATCTCTCTCTGGCGCCGCCGCCACGAATACGTTGGCCAACCGAGTTCGCCCGCAGCGATCGCTTTGGAACAACGCTTTCCGCCAGTTCCGGCATCACAAGCTGGCGATGATCGGCGTGTTTATTTTCGTGTCGTTCACGATCATTGCCTTCACCGGCCCCTATATCTGGCTGGATCAGGTCAATGATCCGTTTGCCTACGACACAGGTGAAAGCCCATCGTTGCGGCACCCAATGGGAACCGACTCTCTCGGTCAGGACATCTTCGCGCGCATTCTCTATGGTGGCCGGATTTCGATTTCGGTTGGTCTGGTTGCAGCCACAGTGGCGATCACGATTGGTACGCTGGTTGGCGCTGCCGCCGGATATTTCGGTGGTGCTGTCGACAGTATCCTGATGCGCATCACCGATCTCTTCCTGAGTCTCCCCAACCTTCCGTTGCTGTTGCTGATCACGTTCCTGTTCAAGCAATCGTTTCAGAATGTGTCAGAGGATCTGACAGGATCGCGGAATTTTGGGGTGTTTGCCTTGATCGTGCTGGTCATCGCCTTGCTCGCCTGGATGCCGGCGGCGCGGCTTGTTCGCGCGGCATTCCTCTCCGTCAAGGAAAAGGAATTCGTCGAGGCGGCCGAATCAGTTGGTGCCAATACCCAGATGCTGATCTTCAAGCACATCCTGCCTAACGTTCTGAGCCCGATCATCGTGGCCGCGACGCTGGAGGTTGGCAGCGCGATCATTACCGAGTCGGCACTCTCGTTCCTTGGGCTCGGATTCCCGTCCGATGTTCCGACATGGGGTGCGATGCTGCTCGGTGCCAACAACTACCTGCAGATCTATCCGCACGAGGCAGTTTTTCCGGGATCGATGATTTTCCTGACCGTGCTGGCAATCAACTATGTCGGCGACGGTCTGCGCGACGCCCTCGATCCACGCAAGACGCAGTAGTTCATCGATCGCAA
>JBBJOX010000365.1:0-913 GCA_037724245.1 Thermomicrobiales bacterium
GATTCCATGGGGAGGTCTGCGACCAGCGGACATCGTCCAGCGAGCCCGCGGCGTGATACCGGCCAATGGCTTCGCCTTTCTCAGCGCCAGCACCGAAGTCCGGGTCGACGATCTCGTTACCGATGGGATGACGATCGAAAACAAGTACTACCGTCTGACCGTCAACGCTTCCACCGGTGCGCTCTCCGAATGGATCGACAAACAGAGCGGTCACAATTTCGCCGGGTCGTGGTCGGGGTATCAACTCGGTCAGTACATCTACGAAACGGTCGACGACCCCCGCCAACGCGATGCCCTCTTCGCCGGTGACTTTTCCGCCGAGGATTTTGGACACGGCATCACCGACACTGCGTTCGTCCGCCGAACCTCAACCAGCGTGATCGTCGAACCGTCATTGATTGAAATGGGAGAGGTCTCGATCAGCGCCTCGATCGAAGCACCGGGGATTCGCCGTGGCCGGGTCACCTACCGACTCCGCACCGAAGAGCCAACGCTCGATATCGACTGGCTGCTCGACAAGGAACCAGTCGATGAGGTTGAGGCGGTGTTCATCGCCTTCCCCTTTGCCCTTGACGCGGCGAACTTCCGCGCCGATATCAATGGCGTGCCGATAACACCTGATCTGGAGCAACTACCTGGCACAGTCCGCGACTGGTATCCGGTCGGTCTCTGGGCCGACGTCAGCGATGCCGAACGCGGCGTCACGCTCGCACCACTCGATGCCCCGCTCCTGCATCTCGGAGGCATCACCACCGGCAGATGGGCGCGAACACTCGAACCGGATGGTCCGAACATCATGTCATGGGCGCTCAACAATCACTGGATGGTCAACTTTCAGTCGCACCAGCAGGGAGAAATTCCGCTTCGGTATCGCCTGACAACGCACAAAGGCGGCTGCAACGATGCGGATGCC
>JBBJOX010000365.1:923-2964 GCA_037724245.1 Thermomicrobiales bacterium
CACCGGTGGTCCTGCGCGAGCGGTCCGCCCTCGCCGAAACATCGGGACGCGGACTCTCGGTATTTGGCGACGAGGATCACCTGATCCATACCAAACCGGCCGATTTTGGAAGCGGGACAATTGTCCGGCTGCAAAATCTCGGCCCGGCGGAAGCGGACGTGGTTCTTCGAAACGAACGCATGCCGATTCTCTCGGCGACACTCACGTCATTCGACGAGCGTGATCAGGGAACCATCGACGTTAACGCTGGCGACGTCTCCGTGCGAGTCCCGGCGCGAGCTATCCAATCAGTGCGATTGCTCTAGCTGGCTGTCGCATGTCACGCATCTGTAGGATGGCGTTCGTCCTGGATGGAAAGTCGTTTCAGCATGAACGAGCAGGGCAAATTCCTGCCCTGCTCGTTGGTCACGTAGTCGTCGACAATGCCGAAGGTGGTCCAGCCCCATTTCTGGTAGAGCTTCTCGGCGAGACTCTCGGTCTCAGTATCCAGAACCAGCAGCGTGCGCGCGTGCTCGACCGCATAGGTTTCCAGCGCGGCCATCAGCATCCGCGAAATGCCCCGGCCACGAACGTGACGATGAACCATCAGCTTCATCACTTCCGCCCGGTGCTGTGAGTTGAGCTTGGAGGCAGGCAAAAGCGACACAGAACCCACGACCGCCCCCGACTCATCCCGGGCAATCCAGACGACGATGCCGGGGGTGGCGATGTGATGCGTCCACCAGGCGGACGCTTCCGATATCAATGGCGGGAAGGTCCACCCGATACTTGCGCCACCAAGAACCGAATCCGTCAGCATGTTGGCGAGATCGGTCAGCACATCCGTCGGTAGCTCCCCACAAACGATTTCAATCGTCACACCCATGTTTTCACTCCGGAAGTTGCACACCCAGCGCCGACATCATGCCACCATCGATCTTGAATTCCGCACCCGTGATGAACGTCGATCGCGGACCGGCAAGAAACCTGATCAGTTCGCCGATCTCCTCCGGCGTCCCGATCCGGCCGACTGGATGCATTTTGCCCCAGTCCGACAGCACTTCAGATACCGATTGCTCTCCCTTGAACAGATCGGCCGAATGCCGCAGCATCGGGGTATCAACAGAGGCCGGTAAGACCGAGTTGGCCCGGATATTCTCTTTCGCATAGTCCACGGCTATCGTCCGGGTCAGCCCGATGATGGCCGATTTGCTGGTGCTGTACGCTGCGACCTGGGTTTGTGTCGACAACCCCTGAACCGACGACACATTGACGATTGAACCGCCGCCACGCTTTCGCATTTCAGGAATCGCATACTTTGCGGTCAGGAACATCGACGTCAGATTGACCGCGATCACTTCGTCCCAGAGTTCTTCCGTCGTTTCCTCTACTGTGCCGTAGCGCTGGATTCCCTGACTGGTGACCAAAATATCGACTCCACCGAATGCCTCGACCGCGGCGTTCACCAATGCCCTCGCTGATTGCGATGCTGCCAGATCACCTGCCACACCAAGGGCTCGACCTCCCGCCGCTTCGATCTGGCCGACGACCTCATCCAGTGCTGCCTGGCGTCGCGCACCTATAACGACCGCGGCGCCGGACGCAGCCAGACAGAGTGCAGCCCCACGACCGATTCCAAGCGAGCCTCCGGCAACGATCGCTACCTTGCCCGACAGTTCCTGTTCGATCATCGATCTTCTCCATCATCGGCAAATGTGGCTACGCGCATTTCAAATCCTGCGCTGGCTCGTGGCCCAATCGTCATTGCACTTCCGTTCTCGACTGCCGCCGCCAATCCACGGGTCGGATAGGAAGAATTCGGTTCCAAACCGATCGTGTACACCTCGCCATACCATGGATAGCCGACTGTGCCGCCGAATTCCTGCCAGTACCAGAGGTAAGGAAGCGTCTCCCGATCCCACTCGACCCGAACCCCGATTGGCCGCTCCGGATTCGTCAGTTCGTACCAGGCAACGAGATCGGGAAAGTCGCTCAGATAGACAAGGTCACTCGGTGTTCCGTGGTCCGGTACTGTCCGCAGGTCGACCGCTTCGCCATTTGC
>JBBJOX010000366.1:0-2946 GCA_037724245.1 Thermomicrobiales bacterium
CAGTTGATCGTGATGGTTTCCTGCGGATTGATCGTCGGCTGGCGCTGGAACGATGGACTGGGCAGAGCCTTGATCGCGTTCGGGTTGTTGCTGTTGCTACGATTCGCAGTGATCTGGGTGGGGGTGTATCTCGGTCTGATTCTGAAAACTCCGGAATCTGTATCCGGACTTTCGATCCTGATCTGGCCATTCGGGATGCTTTCGAGTGCGTTCGTGTCGCCGCAGAATATGCCGCGAGCTCTTGAGATCTTTGCGAACTGGAATCCGCTTTCGTCCACGGCGTCGGCAGTACGTGAACTCTGCGGGAATCCGGGCGTTGCCGGTGGTTCATGGATTACCGACAACGCGATGCTGATGGCGATAGCATGGCCGGTCGCACTGATTGCTGTCTTTATGCCGTTTTCGATTCGAGCCTATCGATCGCTCGGATCCTGAACACGCAAGTTGCCAATAACTCCGCGTCTGCCTTGATGGGCGGACGCGGAGTTTCAACGTCTATGGCGGACACGATTGCTGGTCCAGGCGGTAGACGCAGACTTTGTGTCTACCCGGATAGGCGGACACGATGCCTCGGTCTGGCACGAGACCAGACCCTGCTACCGGCCGTCTTTCGGGCCGAATTTCTCGATGGCGTCGCGATCCGAGATCTCACCGACGAGATATGGTCGGGCCGATTCCACAACGGCGGGATCGGACGATGTTGCGGCCAGCGATGCCAGTGCATTGTCAACATCGACAGGAGTCACGTGCGTTTCGATCACGCCATCGGCTCGCAATCGAACCCAGTGCGCGCCAGCTCCACCAAACGGCATGCCGATACTTCCAGGATTGATCACGCGTCGCCGATCGACCAGACGTTGAAACGGCATGTGCGTATGGCCAAGAATCACCGTCGACACGTCTTCCGCGAGATCGGCGAAAACCTCGTTCCAACGCGACAATCGGGAGTCGACGAGGGCGATATCCATATCGTTCTGCGGCGTTGCGTGGCAGACATGGACTCGTCCGAATCCAGCCAGATCGAGTTCGAGCGTTTTCGGCAGGGCACGCAGCCACTCGACATTCCGATCCGTGATCTGTCGCGCTTCTTGCTCGAGCATTGGATTGGCGCTGGCCCGAAATGTCCCGTCGAGGTACTCAAGTATTTCGCGATCGCCGTTGCCGCTGATCACGAGCAGACGATCGGTGTGTTGCATCAGGAGATCGATCACCTGGTTCGGCTGCGGTCCGGCCGCCGTATCTCCGGCTACGATCAGTACGTCCGAAGGATCGTTAGCCTCGGCTTCGAGCACGGCTTCGAGTGCTGTCGACATGCCGTGAATATCGGAAATGACCGTCGCGGATTGGTAAATCGTCATTGTCGAACCTTTTCTTCCAGCTCATAGGCGAGCACGGAGGCGCGCTCGGCATCGTCGACAGTCACTTCCTGCACCCGATCCGGTTCGAGCACACCCTCCAGAAATTGCTGCAAGGCAATCCCGGCTCGCGGTGGACTTCCTGGAACATGGCGTTGCGCCATTCCCGAAAGATCGAAGGTAATTCCCCCGGCGGCGATAGATGCAGTTCCCCGCTCGCCATCGACCGTTACTGAAAATCCGCCCGGATTGCTGGCCCAGCCAGCGGCCAGTGTCACTGGCACTGATCCCCAGACGAGCAGGGCAGAACCGTGGGATGGACACATCCAGCTCGATCGCATCCGAATCGACCGCTTCGGATCGAGCCAGGTGAGGAGATCGACCAGATGCAATCCGATATCGCCGAACCCGCCCAATCCTGCCTGGACTGGATCGAGCATCCACGCGCATTCCCGATCGAACCAGCCGGTCAGAAACCCGGAGTGGCCGAATCGCATGTCGATCGAGAGCACTCGACCGAGATCATCGCGTTGCAGCGCTGCTTTCAGTTCACGGGTAGAGCGTTGAAACCGGAGCAGCAAGCCGGTCGAAAACTGAATCCCGCTCTCCCGAATCAGGTCGGCGATCTCTCGCGATTCCGGTGCCGACATGCCCAGTGGTTTTTCGATGAACAGCGGCTTCGCGGCTTCGAGCAACGGCTCGACCAGCTCGCAATGCAGGCAGGTTTCGGTATCGACAACGATCACGTCATTCCGCTCGATCACCTCATCGATCGTCGAGACGACCGCGTCGACTGGATACGTCACGGATGAGACAACATCCGACTCCCGGATACCTGCCAGCATCCAGCGTGGATCGGCAGCGATCACCTCCAGATGGTCGCGGACATGAGGATGCGCGGTGCCAACGATTCCGACTCGCATTCGATCAGCCCGACACGATAATGATGTTGCCGTAGGGTGTCGAGTCCCCGGTGCGTACGGTGGCCCTTGCACTGTGACTCAGCCGCTTGAATTCGAGATGGGGAACCGGATGCAGTGGAATGTCGCCGAGGATCCCGATCAACTCTGCGACCCGGTGCGGCGCGATGTCATAGACCTCGGCCGGGATCACTACCCTGTCGATATGGAAGTCGGCGTGGATGAGACGGAGAACATCGAGTACGGTCGGGATGTCATCGGTCAGGGCCAGATCGATCCGTTCCGGACCCACCGGAACCGGGAATCCACGATCGCAGACCGTGAAATAATCGGTGTGACCGGTACTTGCCAAGAGATGATTCATCGCCGGGTGAAGCAGGGGTCCGCGTTTCATGAGCTTGTCCCTGCATCGTGTTCAGCGTACACGCGGGTGCGTTGATCGGTGGTTACGATCTGTCGCAGGTCGGGAATGGGTCGTTTCAGGATTGCCAGGTATCGATCGACAGTCACCAGCTCCCAGCCTTCGGCGCCAAGGTCGTTCAGGCGGTTGATCGAGACACTGTTCCGTGCGTCGAAACTAGTGTATTCCCAGCCGGTATGGTCGAGACTCATGTGGCCAAACTCCTTGACTTCAGCATCATTCGAAACCTGAGAATAGCAGGCATCTCTGC
>JBBJOX010000367.1:0-2938 GCA_037724245.1 Thermomicrobiales bacterium
TCGCATATCGAGATAAGGACCGGCAAAGGCGTACTGAACATTCGGCCACTTTTCTTGCAAGTCGGGAATCGTTTGCAACAGGACATCGAGTCCTTTCTCGACCGCGTAGCGCCCGGCGTAGCCGATCACCGGTCCGTCGCCGAGGCCGTGTTTCTCCCGAAACGATGCCTTGGCATTGAGCGACGGGGTCGGGATTTCGATTGGCGGCGGAATAATCGATACATCGCTGCCGACCCGGGTCACGGTCGGCGAAACGGCCGCCCGATCGTGGGTGTAGGTCACAAACTGGGTCGCCAGCCGACCGGACGCAATGCCGCTCCACATGCCAGCGTTCGCTCCCAGCCTGGCAACCGGACTTCCGGTCAGTACCAGATCGGAGTGATGCGTCACCACAACCTTTTTGCCGAAGGCGCGGCCGAGTGCCGCCAGGGCACCGGCTTCGAGCATCGGCAAGTGCAGATGCACCACATCGTGCCGAAGAATCTCGCGAGCCGCGATGGGAAGAAATTTCGGCATGATCACCGCACGATCGACATTTAACGCAATCGGAACCCGAACGACCCGAGCGCCGTCTTCCGTCGCGTTTTCCCGGGGTAGCGACGTATCGTGCCACGAGGACAGCACCGAGACCTCGTGCCCACGGGCGATGAATTCCCGGGACAGCCGTTCGGCGTAGATCGTTAACCCGCTGGTGTACGGCGAGTAGAAGTAGAGAATCTGCAGAATTTTCACGCACGCCTCATCGGGTAACCGGTCGTGATCTGGTTCGGTCCAGTGCCAAGTGTACGTAGTTTGGCCTCACCTCGCCTACCGATGAATCGTGGCAACAGAAATGGGACGTGGCCAAGTATCCTGATCAGGAGACAGATTGGGAAGCTCGGCAGTGGATGCCGGGTTCAGGAGGAGATCGTCGAGTGTCCCTGACAGTACGTTCGGGCCGGTATTACGCCTGGTCGGTGATGACGCTGCTGACCCGTCTGCACCGTCCATTCCGGATTATCCGGCGATTCCTCGGCTCCTCGCGCTTCGGGGAGGACACGATCACCCTTCGCAAAAGTGATCTGTCGTTCCTGGTTCGCAGCAAGATGGATATTTGGAGTGTCAAGGAAACGGTTCTCGACCGGTGTTACGAGTTCTATGGATATCCGCTCGAACCGAACTGGACGATCGTCGACATCGGGGCCGCGATCGGGGATTTCAGTGTTCTCGCCGGGCAGGACGCAACGAACCGGGTATTCGCATATGAGCCCTTTCCGGAATCGTTCGATGTGCTGAAACGGAACATCGCCCTCAACAAGCTCGACAACGTGGAGGCGATTTCGCACGCGGTGGCCGGATTTGCAGGTCAGACCTCGCTCGATGTCAGCGGTGGTGAGCCGCTCAGGATGGGGGTCGGGGCCGATGTCGCGTCGACGTCGGGTGGGCTCTCCGTCGAAGCTGTGTCACTTTCGGACGTGATCGAGCATATCGGTGGTGGTCCTGTCGATTTTCTGAAGCTCGATTGCGAGGGTGCAGAGTACGACATTCTGATGAGTGCCTCGACAGTAACCCTATCGAACGTGCATCGCATCGTGCTCGAATATCACCTGATCGGCGAGTCTTCGCCACTTCCCGGATTGGTTGGGTTTCTCAAGGATGCGGGCTATCTCGTGGAGCATGTGCCGAGCGTGATGCATCCCGAGGTCATCGGCTATCTCCGGGCTATCCGATCGAGAGCAGTGTGATCAACAGGAGTGCCGTGGCGATCAGCAGCAACGTCAGAATTGCGACGACGGCAAAAACTCGTGGTCCGGTCGCTCGCACCGATCGCAGGTCGACACTCAATCCGAGTCCGGCCATCGCCACCGCTGTCAGAATCTTGCTGATCTCTTTGGCAACATCGCCAATCCCATCCGGAATCAGTTGCACCGTGCGCAACAGCATCAAAATCACGAACCCGATGATGAACCATGGGAAGAGTTTCGTCAGCGTCAGGCGCGATGCAGCATCGTTCGATGTCTTGTCGCGGAAGATCAGGGCAAAGATGGTGACCACCGGACCGAGAAAGAGGACGCGGGTCAGCTTGACCACGCTGCCAAATTGGCCACTGATCGCGGACACCGGAATCGTTGCCGCCAGAACCTGAGGCACGGCGTACACGGTCATCCCGGCCAGCACGCCATATCGCTCGTCGGACATGCTCAACGCAACCTGCAGCAGCGGCAAGGTGAGGACCACACCAATCCCGAACACTGCGGTCAGCGCAATGGCACTGGCAATTTCCTGTTTGGTTGCCCGAATCGCGGGCGCAACGGCCGCGATCGCGGAGTTGCCGCAGATCGCGTTGCCGACAGCAACAAGCACAGCCAGCCGTGTTCCCAACCCCGCGGCGCGTCCGATGAGCGTGCCGACGAGCAAGGTGAAACAGACAATCGCCGCAATCGCCAGCAGCAACGTCCAGCCGGCATCGAGAATGGTGTTGAAATCGAGCGATGCGCCAAGCAGCACAATTGCGAATTCCAGCAACTGCTTGCCTGAAAACGCAATACCTGACTGGAAGATCTGTGGCGGCAGCCAGATATTCCGGGCGATCAGCCCGATCAGCAGGGCCAGCACCAGTGGCTCGATCACGGCGTAGCCGAAAATCCGGGTCTCGATCCATCCAAGGGCGAATGCAATCAGGGCTACGCCGCCAGCCAGTGCAATGCCCGGCGTGAGGATTCGAATTCTCGACAAGATGGCAGAACTGGATAATGCTGGCAGAACAGTTTCCCTTCCCGGATCGCAGGGTGCGATCGACAGGGTACGACCAAACAGGCATTGAGTGAAAGTGAATGACGTGGCACTGGAACGGAAACGCATCTTTCTGACAGGAGCGAATGGGGTTATTGGTCGATTTCTGATCGACGCCTGGCGCAACGGGGATCGCTACGAGCCGATCGGACAGAGTCGCCAACCA
>JBBJOX010000368.1:0-1289 GCA_037724245.1 Thermomicrobiales bacterium
GCCTATCGAAACGATCACGGAAACGGTCTGGGTAAGTACCACCCGGGTCGGCAGGATTCCGCTCAACATCGTTCATGAGAACACGCACACGTTCGCTGAGCGGTTCATGACGCCAGAACCGAAAATCGAGCGCCCGGTCGAACCAGTTCGCGAACGGCCCCGAGTCGATCCATCCTGGGCAACCTACACGATTCCGGAAGGTCTCGAACTCGAACCGGAAGATGACTTCCTCGACGACGAGATTCCTGCTGCTGCGTTGGCAGAAACCGTTGTTGAGGCAGCACCGATCGCCGAGCCTGTTGCCGATGAACCGGTTGCTGTCGACATCTTCGTTGAGCCAGTGGTTGAAGCTCCTGCAGTGTTCGAAGCCGAACCAGTTGTAGCTACCCCTGAGCCAGAACCAGTGACAGAACCAGAACCCATTATCGAGATCGAACCCGAGCCGGTCGCTGCGGTGGCCGAGGTTGAAGTCGAAGTCGTCCCTGAGGTTGTGCCTGCGCCTCCGGTTGTTGCACGACCATCGGCCAATGTCATTGATCTCTCGGGATTCGGAGACGAGGCGATTGCCGCTGCGATCCTGCAGGAGCTTTCCGGCGATAGCCGGGCCGCCAACTTCGGCTCGCAATGGATGTCCGAGGATCGGGTTCCACGACTGAGCCGGGGCGATATGCGCCGGATCAAGGAGTACATCGAGGAACAGGAGCAGCCGCTGGCCGATGCCACGCTGGTTCAGGACATTCTGAATGTGCGCCCGAACTCGGCCGATTTCCCGGTGCTGCAGTTCGCCATGAACTACCGACTCTCGAAGGAACATCGAGATTTCGAGTTCGTCGGTACAGGCGATCAGCGATTCTGGAATACCAGTAGCTCACCACAGCTCGGAACAACACGACGCAAGCCGAACGAAATCGGCACCGACTATCGGTACCTGGTTGAACAGGGCATAGCTGTCGAGCCACGTTCCGTCGCCTCGATCGACCACGTGGTGTCGTTCTACGAATTCACCCTTGGCCTGCTGCCGTACGACGAAGACCTGCATCGATTGCTGCCGCGTCAGCTGACCGACGATCAGAAGTCAGCAGTGCTGACCTTCGAGTTCCCGCAGGCCTACACCACGTATCTGGTTGAATTACGCTATCCAACACCGAATCGAGGTGGATTCCTGCTTGGTCTCGACGATTTCTACGCCGAGAATCTCGTTCCGGGGGCGATGATCTCGATCACCGCAACCGAAAACGATGGCCACTACAAGGTCGAGTACCTGAGTAGCGAAAACCAGACAGCGCGAT
>JBBJOX010000368.1:1299-2917 GCA_037724245.1 Thermomicrobiales bacterium
GCTGGACGACCGTCGCTCCCCGCGGTATCTCTTCCGCCCGACAACGTTCTCCTGCACGGTCGATGAGGAATGGCAGATTAGTGAGGACCGCTTCCCGCGGCTCGGATCCGAGAAACCATTGGATGATCGTGTGCGCCGTCGACCGGAAGCCGTGATCGAACACACCTTCGAGCGCATCGGTATCGAGGACGGAAGCTCATGGGTCGCGACATTCAGCGATCTGCTGGCCGCCGTCAATATCGAACGCCCGTTCTCAGCAGATTCACTCAATTCGATTCTCGACGGACATGCGAGTGTTTCCAGCGACGGGTCGGACACGTACACGTATGCCTCAGGATCCTGAGCTTCCGGTACGCGTCTTCGCTGTCGAATCGGAACCAGCGAACGACGCGCTGGACGACGAGCCAACCTCAAGGGATTGGCTCGTCACACCGCCGACAGTTGAGCAACTGGATGTTGCCTTCGAGGCTTTTGCCAACGAAGAACTTCAGCCCAAAAGCCTCGTATGCCTCTCCGATCTCGATCGGACGCGGCTCGATTATCTCGGCGAACACTGGCTGACCCTGCCGGAAGAGATTCGCATTGCTATCGTCAGCGCAACCAGTGACCTCGCTGAGTCCAATGTGGAATTGCACTTCGGTCGGCTACTCCGATTCGCGTTGACCGATCCATCTCCGGTCGTCAGGCAGTTCTCCGTACTCGGCCTGAGCGCCTACGAAGATGCCGACAGCGTCGAAGTGCTGCTCGATCATTTTCAGCACGATGGTTCGGAAGATGTCCGGGCCGAAGCGGCGGCGGCGCTCGCCAACTGGGCGGAACTTTACGATCCCTCCTCGACCGCCGATGTCATGCTATTTCGGCGAATCTGGGACACGCTGATCAAGTTTGCGATGTCTGTCGCCGAGCCGCTCCATGTCCGCGCGCGAGCGATGGAATCGGCATCTGTATTTCAGGTCGACAAACGAGTGCAAAGCCTGATCAACGAGTTCTACGCCGAAGATGAAACGGGCCTGCGGCTATCGTCGCTTGTGGCAATGGGGAACAGCGGCGATACCATCTGGCTTCCCATTCTGCTGAGCGAACTCGACAGTGATGACAACGAACTTCGACGCGCCGCCGCCGAGGCACTTGGGCACATCGGTGACCCCGTAGTCATCCCCGATCTGAGAAAGGCGACCAGAGATACCGATCTCGAAGCACGGCACGCGGTGATTCTTGCACTAGGCAATATTTCCGGAGCAGCAGCGCATCGTATCCTGAATGAACTGGCGTCTGCGCCACTGCCTGAAGACGAACAGGTGATTCAGATCGCCTTGTCACTGGACGAAGACGGCATGATGCCGGATGACGATGATACCGGCGACCTTCCTCTCTACTGACATTTATCGATTTCCGTACGCATACAGGAGTATCCTCATCGCTGCCACGACGACAGCCTCTGACTTTTTAAGTCAGGCCCCTGATTCCGCTGCGGCGGCCGATTGGAACGCTCGCCTCACTGCCACAGGCGGCCACCTGCTGCAATCCTGGCAGTGGGGAGCATTCAAGTCGGCGCACGGCTGGGCTCCGGACTGGATCTCGGTCGAGAACGAGCACGGTTATGCCATGGCACAAATCC
>JBBJOX010000369.1:0-2894 GCA_037724245.1 Thermomicrobiales bacterium
GCGTTTCTCGGTCCGGCGATTTGCGGTGCGAGTAACGAGGTCGGACCGGAGGTGACGGCCGCGTGGCGCGAGATTGCGGCCGATCTCGGCGATCTGGCCGAAACGGCGGTGACACGGCCCTCGGTCAAGGAGCATTTCGATGTGCCACGCGCGAATCAGCTGCTGCTGGAACGAGCCGGTCTCTTGCCAGAACACCTAGAAGTCTCATCCGCCTGCACGAAGATCGATGGTGAGTTCTGGTTTTCGCATCGCGGTCAGGGTCCTACGACGGGTCGTCACGGCGCGATCATCGGAATGATCGAATCGTGATCTTTGCGCTCGCCGACCAGATCTCACAGGTCAGGGAGGCAGTTGCCGAGGCTGCTGTCGCCGCTGGTCGCGCTGCCGACGAGGTCACGATTGTAGCCGTCAGCAAGACATTCCCGCGCGAGGATGTCGATGCCGCGTTCGCATCCGGATTGCGGGTGTTTGGCGAGAACCGGGTTCAGGAAGCAACCGCCAAGTTTGCGACTCCCCTCCCCCACGGTGCATCCGTTCACTTGATTGGACAGTTGCAGACGAACAAGGTGAAGCAGGCGCTGTCGGTCTTCGATTGCATCGAATCGGTCGATCGCGTCTCGTTGATCAACACCTTGCAGAAGGAAGCGGCGAAACTCGATCGCGTCGTTGCGGTGCTGGTTCAGGTCAACATCGCCGGTGAAGAACAGAAGTCGGGATGCTCCACCCAGGATGCCGCCGATCTGATCGAACGTATCGGGCAGGCGTCGCATCTGCGTTGCGATGGCATGATGACGATCGCACCGCTGGTGAACGATCCGGAGGAAACACGGCCGACCTTCGCGGCCCTGCGTGAACTTAGGGATTCGCTGGGGGGATCGGCCATGTTGCCGATGCTCTCGATGGGCATGAGCAACGATTACCGGATCGCGATCAGCGAAGGCGCCACGCACATCCGCCTCGGTCGAGCGATCTTCGGCAATCGCGGCTGAGCAGTTCAGGATAGCCGCTTGACCGATGCTCTTTCGATACACGCGTTACGAACTTGCCTGGCGTCTGCATGGGCACGGCTGGTGTGTGACCTGGAGTTTCCTGTCGCCATTTCCAGCAGAGACAAGCTCTGCGCCTACCACTTTGCCGGTAGATGGCGGCCACCTAATCTGGCAGAGACGAGCTCTTCGCCTACAGGGTGCGCGGGCCTTGCGGTAGCCCGATTTAGGCAGAGACGGGCTCAGCGCCCACTCGGAAAGCGGGTATTGCGATTGCGAACCGTGATCTAACGATCTTCGGGAATTGGAGCTGAGTGATTCAGGATATCCGTCGTACCGAAGCGCGCTCGATGATTCTGGTCGGGACCGTCCACTTGATGGGTGCATCGGATTCGGATGTTCCGTCGCGCATCATGCCGAGCAATCGCTCGAAGGCGACTCGACCGAGATCGAGCAGCGCGAGAGTCTCGCCGAAACTTTTCTCATGACCATGGGAAATCCGCAGTGGAATCAGGTCGACTTGTGGACCGAGGCCCGTCTGCTGCATTGCCAGCAGGTAGCCGGCCTTGCACTCCTCGAGCGTCCAGTATTTGAAAGGTCTACGCAGGAATCCGATCCGGGTATGTCCGGCTTCGATCAGGTAGCGCGTGATCGCGCGCGCTCCGACGAAGTTGTCCGGAACCACGGTCGGAACCTGAAATCCCGGGATGAAATGATCGACGATGACGACCGGTAGTTTCAATTCGATGGCAGTCGCAACCCAATCCGGGCGGAGATCGCCACCACCGAGCACGAGAATTCCGGACGACCAGCCACCGGTCCAGTGACCGACCAACGGTTCATCGTCGCCGCTGGCGAACTCGACCACAATCCGGTAACCGGCCTTACGGGCTTCGGCTTCGATGCTGGTCAGAATGTGGCGATTGAAGGGATCGATGAAGGGTGACGTCGGCAGGTGTTCGATCAGAATACTGACTGTTTCGAGTACTCCGCTGATGCGTTGGGCGATCGCCTGATAGTCCATGCCACTCGCGACTTCGATGACGCGTTGCCGGGTCGATCCGGAGATCTCCGGTTTGCCGTTGAGCACCATCGAGACCGTTGCTACCGACACGCCAGCCGAGTCGGCGATATCGCGCATCGTCGGTTTTCCGGAAAGATCGCCATTGGAGTTCAAGTCGATGGTTTCGTTGTTCATTGGGAATGCCCACCTGTACCCGTTACTTGCTGGTGAGACTCGGTCCCTGTTTAGATTGTTGTTCCTGATCGGCACGCACTTCCCGAAGTATCGTCATCCCGGTGATTTCATGCCGGATTTGCCTTGGTCGCGGCGCAGATGAGCACGGCCAGTGGCGCAAGGAAGATCAGCGAAGCCGGACCCAGACCGATCGCGAGCCAGATGATGATGCCCCCCAGAACCAGCGTCCCGCTCGACTTTCGTGGCGGGAACGGGCTGGGGTGAATTGCAACGAGATGAGCTCGGGCAGATCACCATCATCCTGCTTCACGGTTCGCTCAGTCTGGCGGAACTCGATTTGCCTTCCATGGCTAATCCGTCAGCGGTCACGCTGAAAGGCGAAAGGATCTCGTTCGAGGCATCAGGCACCGGTTCGATCCGATTGCAGGGCAGCGCCGACCTCGTCGCCGGAGCGATTCTGGCCATCCACCCGTAGGGTCGCAGCTCGTCTGTGACCTTGAGTTCGCGACCGCAGACTTGGGCAGACACGAGGTCTGAGGCTACAACTCAAAATGACGCTCTGGGTGCGCAGACCTGTGTGGACACTGGGTCTGCGCCTACTGTATGGCTAGAGAAGTTTGCGCTCTGGCGATTTTGCGTCTCGAACTTTGACCTGTGTGTTACGCTCGGGAAACTGAGGTCACAGTCGAGCTGTGACCCTACGATGGGGC
>JBBJOX010000370.1:0-2886 GCA_037724245.1 Thermomicrobiales bacterium
GCCGAGCTTGAGACCGGACAGTTGGGCAAAGGCATTGGCCCATTCGGCGAAGCGCCCAGTTTGCGCACCCTCGAAAATCAGTCCGTAGTATTCGCCGCCGCCCTGCTCGGTCAGCACACGCGCCGCCTCGCGGAACGAATCCCAGGTGAACGGCGTGGTGGCGGGGTCCAGACCGGCCTGACTCAAATAGTCCCGGTTGTAGAGCAGCAGCGAACCGTGTCGCCGGTTCGAGGTCAAAGGCAGAACGTAGGTCTTGCCTTCGAAGATATTGATTCCGTTGACAAAGCTGCCGGCCGGGAACCGGGACTTGATCTCCTCGAGATCAGGGATCACATCGTCCAGTGCGGCGCCCCAGCCTTCGGCGAAGGCGAGTGGCGGCGGGACATTCTGCGGAATCTGGAAGACATCCGGCGCATTGCCGTTCTGGATGCCCAGCGGCACGACAGTCTGGATCTCGTTCCAGGGCAAACCCTGATAGTCCATCTGGATGTTGGGGTGGGCCTCGTTGTACTTGACGAAGAACTCGCGCCAGAAGAAGGCCTTGGCGTCACCACTGTCGACCCAGCGGAAAGTCACATCATCGGTTGGCAACGTCGTCTTCGGCTCGGCGATCGAGATCGGGCTGGCTTCCTGCGCCAGTGTCGGTCGTAAGCTGCCGGCGGCAGTGCCGACCAGGGCCAGCCCGGCTGCACCCTTGAGCACATTTCGTCTGGTCACGGTTCGATACGGTCGGGATCGGAATGTGGATGTCATACGATGCTCCTCCTGCGGATCAGATATCTGGTTGCAAGGCCCCGGAAGCGATGTCTGCACTGAATGCGTGGATACCGAGAGCGCTCAGATAGTGATCTCCTCCTGCGAAAGGTGGACGGGGTCGGGGATCAGTCATTCGCGATCGACGAGGACAGTTCGCAGCTCGTGCGAGCCGTCTGGTCGGGTGTATTCGTAGTAGAAGCGGGTCCAGCCTGCGGCCTGCACGGCTTCGGCGTAGCGGACACTGCCGGGACCACCGTTCGGTCCGACGATCGGACCGTCGGTGCTGGCGCGAGTCCAGTTCCGCAGGTCGGTACTGGTCGCCGCGCCACAGCGTTCCTCGTAGTTTTCATCGACCGATTTGCTTCCGTCGTAGAGGCCGATGAACTGATTGCCATCGGCATAGACGGTGTTGATGCGGGCGGCGTACTCGTCCCAGCCATCCTCGCTCGGTTCGAAAACCGACCCGTGCCAGTCCCAGGTCAGGCCGTCGCTACTCGTGGCGAGGCCGGTCAGGGATTTGCTGGTGCCGGTGTTGTAGATATCGCGCGTGCCATGCATCTGGTCGTGCGATATCCCGCCTATCGGGGTCGGCGCGTAGGAAACGATCATGAACCAGAGGCCATCGGCCCGGCAAATCCATGGATCCTTGACACCTTCGGTGCCGATATCAGCAGCGCCGAGTATTGAAATTCGCTTTTCGGCGGTGAGTTCTGCCGGGCTGTCAGCTTCAATCAGATCGATCCGCCAGCGATCGTCGACCGGATCGACGTAACTCAGGTAGAGTCGCCAGCGGCCCTCGTCCGTCCGAAGTAGTGCACCGCGTTCGATCGAGGAGGTGCCAAGATCTTCCTTGCGAATCGAGGCAATGACGTCGAACGACTCGCCATCGGAACTGCGTGCGATCTGGAACAGACCGCCACGTTCCGGCTGTGGGCGCCTGGTGCGGAATGAAAGGAAATACTCGCTGCCATCCCAGAACACACTCGGAGCACCGACCCACCAGCCGGAGCCTTCACCCTGCGGTGAGATCACAGTCGTTCCCGATTCCGGATCGAATGGCTGCGTAATCGAGGTTGCCGGATTGCCGCTCCCGATCGTCAGGTCGCGATTGGTCTGTACGGCGCGATTGGAAAGTTCGGTCATGGTTCGTATCTCCTGCAATCCGGGTGCTACGAAAACGACGGCTGCGCGTTCGGGAAGAGATCACTGGTTGGTGGTGGGCTCGCCATGAACTGATCGAGATCGATCAGCTTTCCGGTCGTAGCCGAATAGTTGGCGGCCAGCGACACGGCAATGCTCTTGGCCGAATCGCGGGCTGGGCTGCGAATGAGACTGGCATCGTTGGTGCGGATGGCTTCGATGAACGGCTGATCGATCGTCCAGCCTTCGGGCATGCGCGTTTCAACCGGTTCCTCATCGCGTCGGAACACCGTCACCCGACCCAGCCGCATCCTGATCAGCAGTTCGCGGGCAACGATGTCGAATCCGTTGCTCTCGGGAATCCCGGGGAAGGTCGCGTAGCTGCTGTGAATCGTGCCAACGGCGCCACCCTTGAAAGTCAGGGTCAGCGCGTAGGAATCCCAGTTCGGAAGTTCTTCTTCTGATCGGGCGTTCTTCGAATATGAGGCGAAGACCGAGGCGACATCGCCACCGAAATCTCGCATCAAATCGATCAGGTGGGTGCATTGGTCGAAGATTTGACCACCGCCAAAGCGACGATCGGCGATCCACGGGATCATCGGGATCGTCCAGTACCACCAGCCACCAAACAGGGAGACCGGTAGATCGCCCAAAGCATCGCGCGCGGCTTGCGTCGCCGGGTTGTAGCGCCACTGGTATCCGGTTGCGCAGAGGATGCCGGACGATTCGACGGCGTCGGCAATTGCCAGCGCATCGCCGACATTGGCCGCAACCGGTTTCTCGACAAAGACGTTGATGCCATTCTCGGCTGCGAACTTCACCTGTTCCAGATGATCGCTGGACGGTGTGCAGTAGTAGACCGCGTCCGGTTTCAGCGATGTCAGCATCTGCTGGTAATCGGTGAACGCCTGCCCACCGGTTTGCGAGGCCATGGCATCGGCCGCTGCCTGCTGAACATCGGCGACACCGACAATCCGGACATCATCAACC
>JBBJOX010000371.1:0-2884 GCA_037724245.1 Thermomicrobiales bacterium
GACCGCGTGATCACCGCCGATCGTCACCGGTAACACGCCTTCGGCAATGTCGGCGGCAACGGCATCGGCGAGGTCTCGCGATAGGGACGCGATAGGTTCGAGAAACGTGAGATCGCGGCGGTGTCGCAATCCTCGCGCATTCGCGACCGGTGGAACGATCAGATCGATCTGGGGCAGAATCCGGTCGCGAACATCGCCCCGCTCGTCCCAGCGCAGTCCCTCACCGATTTCGGAAACGATGGCATCCGGACCCATTTCGGCACCCGGTCTCTCCGATCCGTACCAGAGGGGTGCCAGCAGAAACCGGACCGGAGCCTGGGTGAGTCGATTTGCCTTCGATGATGGAGCGTCGTTGATCGTCATCGATTGCTGCTTTCATTGCCGGGCCTCGGCCCGGCGCTACATCTGGGTCGGGGCGGCAATCCCCAGCAGGGTCAAGCCATTGCTGAGTGTCATCCTGGTCGCCGCTACCAGCGAGAGTCGGGCACTGCGCTGCGGTTCCTCGGCAATCAGCACCGGGCACGCATGATAGAAGTCGTTGAACCGGCGCGCCAGATCGTAGACATAATTCGTCATATGAAGTGGTCGATGTTCCTCCGCTGCCCGTTGCACGATGCCCGGAAACTCGGAAATGGTCTGCAACAGACTCAGTTCCTCGTTGACTGCCGAGCTGAAATCGAGTGTGGCCAGCGACGCTCGAACCTGATCGTCGTCGACGCCACCATTTTCCAGAATCCGGCAGGCCCGGGCGTGTGCGTACTGGATGTAGGGTGCCGCGTGTCCGTCGAAGGAGAGGGCTTCTTCCGGATCGAAGATGATGACCTTGTTGAAATCCCGGGCCACCATCGCGTACTTGATCGCACCAATCGCCACCTGATGGGCAATCGTGTGCTGCTCGTCCGGAGTCAGCACGATCTGCTTCCTGCGATCGTCGGTGACGGGTTTCGCCATGCGTTCCTCGATCACGCGCAGCGCTTCGGCCGTCATTGTGTCGCGGACATCCTCGAGCATTGGCGCGGTGCCCTTGCGTGAGGACATGACGCCGGTTGGCAGGGCGACGAATTCGTAGCCGAGGTGCATCGCGTTCTTCGCCTGGGCAAAGCCGGCGATTTCGAGAATCTTGCTGATCTGGTCGAAGTAGAGCGACTGTCGGACATCGACGATCCAGATTGCCTGATCGACTCCAAAGTCGATGAACTTCTGCTGGGTCAGGGCGAGATCCTTGGTCGAATAGAGCGTGGTGCCGTCGGATCTCAGAATGGGCATGGTTCGGTAGGTCTCGGTTTCGAGACCGAGCTGTTCGTCGATCTTGACAACAGGAAGCCCATCGCTGATTTCGGCAATGCCTCGATCGAGCAGATCCTCGACAATCTCGCGTCCTCGATCCTCGACTTCGCTTTCGAAGAACCAGTGATCGAACGTCGCATCGAACTCGGTGAAAATGCGCTGCAGATCGTCGAGGCTCCACTGCCGCGTCTTTTCCCAGAGAGCAACCAGCTCGGGGTCCTTTCGTTCCCAGCGCTGGAAGGTCTCCTTGACTTCCTCCTCCCAGCGATCGCTGTTGGGCCACCAGGTATCCATGAATGTCGAGAGGCGTTCCCATTCCTCGACACGCTCTTCCGGGGTCATCGTTTGCTCGACCACCGGTTTCCCGGCAGTTTGGCGATCGTTGACAGGTTCGGGTTGCTCTCCGGCGTTGGCGAGGTATTCGACCTGGTCACGCAGCTGCTGCCCGATGATCGGCCAGAACTTGATCATGACATCGTCTTCCCGGAACTCGGCGGGATCGATTTCCTGCATGTGCGAGATGCGACCGAGGAGATAGGCTATGTCTTCGCCGTTGGTGTTCTTCCGCCAGAGAAATTTCAGCATTTTGTCGACGGCGAGAACGAATGCCTGATCTTCCTGGGAGACTTTGGCGAGGAAGGAAATGACATCTTTCCGGAACCTCAGCCTGGCGGATGATTCAGCGTAGATTTCGCCGAGCCAGGCGCCTTTCGGGGCATCGCCTTTCGGTTCCTGACCAGCGTGAAACGAGGTGTAACACCACAGGCACTGGATCACATGCCGGCCTATATCGCCGATGTAGGTCACCGGCATCGTTTCGTAACCGGCCGCCTTGCTGATATTGGTACTGACTACGCCGATACAGATATTGCGGAGATGCCCGACGTGAGCTGCCTTATGCGTATTGAGCTGGGAGTGCTCGATCATCACGCGAGTGGCGTGGGTTCCCGGAGCGGCCCATCCGTATGGCAGATCGGTTTCGAGGACTTCGCTGATGAGGCGGGTCGCCATCCGGGTGGCATCGTAGTAGACGTTGATGTAGCCATTGACGGCCTCGACCCGGGCGAACCGACCACTTCGGGACATCGCGGAGGCGACGGAGGCGGCGATGTCCTGGGATTTGGCACCGACCAGTTCGTTGACTTTGGCCTTGGCCTCTTTCTTTGAAAGATTCTCCAGATCGCCCCGGGCTGTCAGTTCGGCGGTCACGGCTTCGCCAGCGAATATCCGGCAGGCGGTGGACGCACTTCCCCAGGCACCATCGAATGGCATGGTGCGTAAATCGATCGGGCGCGAGCCGGGATCGATCCCGGAGTCGAGCAACCCCTCGCGGATCGCTTCGACGGCTGCAGCTTCCTCGCTGGCGATGATGCCAGGTGCTGCCGGAACATTGGATGCAGGTTTGGTGCTTGTGTCCGCGCTCATCGGGTAAGTGGTGACTCCTTGGTGGAAGATACCGGACAGGAGGGGATACCGTTCCGGCTCAGGCGAACCGTAGACCGGTCCGACGTGCAACGGGTAGTTTACCCGGTCGCGTGGCGGATGGTTCCTGATTGTCGATTACAGAGGGACGTGGTAGAGGGCCTTAACGCTCGGT
>JBBJOX010000372.1:0-2873 GCA_037724245.1 Thermomicrobiales bacterium
TGATTCTCACGCTGTACCAGTCCGAGATCATTCAGGAAGCCTATCAGTAGAACGGGATCGTCGAGATCGCGGGCTCGCTGAATCGCAGTCGGGAATTTGCGCACGGCGTTTTTGAGTTGCCCCCTGCTCTCCCAGACGACATTCATCCGGAGCAATGCTGTCAGATCACCCCACTCATCCCCGACCGATCTGAACAGAGCCCGGGCACGGTCGAGCTGATCGAAGGCGCTGTCCGAATTACCGAGAAATACCTGGGCGGCACTGGCTACGAGCAGACCGTGAGCGACGGCCGCTTCCGAATCAGACGTTTCCG
Organism: Thermomicrobiales bacterium; assembly: GCA_037724245.1. Classification (GTDB taxonomy): domain Bacteria; phylum Chloroflexota; class Chloroflexia; order Thermomicrobiales; family UBA6265; genus JBBJOX01. The sequence goes on from JBBJOX010000372.1 coordinate 314, forward strand.
CAGCAATCAAGGCATCAGTGGCCTGCTCCAGAGCGCCACGAGGGTCTTTGAATACTCGGCCAACGTGCCACGTCTGCATACGCTGGATTATTGCCGCATCTGTTTCCGCGTCCAAAACAATGGACGGGAGTGTCGCGATGAGTGTCACAAGCGACTCCCGCCGTGTTCGAGTGAACTATTGCCCCAATGTCATTCAGCCTACCAGGTAGCACTGGCGAGGTGCCTTCCACCCTGACATCCTTCTACTTCGTGCACATTTCTACTGTACTTTTGGCGCGGTCCCCCAGGTACGAATGCCAACTGAAACGCATCCGAATGGTGCACGAGCGACGTTTGGCTGCAGCCGGTTCTGCTTGAAACGGTCTGACCTGCTCCCTACACTTGCCGCTATGACGTGCTATTCCGCCACTGCGATGTAAGTGCCGGATTTGCACATTCCCCCATCGACAGGTTCTTCCGTGAACGTCTCGCCTCCTTCAATACGCTCGGATCAGCTTCTGGTGGGAACACGTGGCAGCGCCCTTGCCCTCGCCCAGACCGGAATGGTGATTCGCCTTCTCCAGATCGCGCACCCTGATCTGACATTCTCTCAATCTATCGTGTCCACCGAAGGTGACCGCGACAAAACGTCGCCGCTAACGATGATCGGCGGACGCGGCGTGTTCACGTCTGCATTGCAAGAGCGGCTTCTTTCCGGGGATATCGATCTGGCGGTTCATTCCGCCAAGGACGTACCTAGCATTTCGCCTTCTGGACTGGAAATCGCTGCGTTTCCGGATCGCGAAGATCCGCGGGATGCCCTGATTTCGCGCCATGGTGTTTCGTTGCAAGAACTGCCGAGGCAGCCTGTGATCGGAACATCGTCGCGCCGACGCGCCGTGCAGATCCTGGCTCTGCGACCTGATGCGATCATCCGTGAGCTGCGGGGCAACATCGATACCCGATTGCGCAAGGCAGAGAGCCACGAGTACGACGCGATTATCCTTGCCGTCGCTGGTGTCACCCGCATGGGATGGACCGACAGGATCACGGAATTTCTCGATGTCGAACGGTTCACACCGTCTCCGGCGCAGGGTGCGATTGCAGTGGAAGCCCGAATCGGGGATGTCGCGGATATCGCCCTCGCCATCGATCAGCGGCATGTCTCCAATGCTGTCAGGTTGGAACGCAGGTTTCTGCGAGCAGTTGGCGGAGGCTGTACTACGCCAATCGGTGCACACGCGCGGGCTACTCCTTCCGGCATGGTTCTGCATGCGATGCTGGCCGACGATCGCGGGGACAGACTGGTTCGAGATCGGATCGAATTGAATCCGCTAACCAGCGACGATGCAATCGACCAGCTTGCCGCGCAGATGTTGAGCGATACACGGCTCCAATGGTCGACACATGGGGTGAAGCCAGAACGGCAACCCGTGACCGTCCTGATGACGGGATCGAGTTTGCAGGTTCATGGACTGGCATCGGAGCTGGAGCGGCGGGGATTCGAGACGCTGCATCTGGAAACGATCCGGATCGGAGCGCCGACAACGTCGGTAGCTGACCTTATTCCTCGGGCCACGGACTGGGTCGTGATCACGAGTCCCAATGCCGAGCCATACGTCCGTGCGAGTCTGATTGGGCTCGTCGAGTCGGGCGCCAGATTGGCGGTTGTCGGTCAACGGACCGCTAGTGCGATCCAGCGTCATGGCCTCGTGCCGGATGTGATCGGCGAGGGTGGTGCCAGTTCGCTGGCAGACCAGCTGATCGATCGAGGAATCGATGGCGCAACGGTTGTGGCGATGGTGTCAGATCGGGCACATTCCGAATTGGCCGATCGTTTGCAAGGTGCTGGTGCAAGTGTGCAGGTCATCGAAGCCTATCGAACGGTTCCGGTGGCTTCAGCCGATCGAGAATTGATCGATCGGATAGAGTCAGGAGTCTGCAGCGTGGTAACACTGGCGTCACCGTCTGCCGTTGAGTCGCTGAAACACCTGCTGGGATCGACGCTTGCCGCACTCTCTGGCGCTTCCTTCGTCGCGATTGGTGAGACCACGGCGAAGGCAATGCGAGATCATGACCTTCCGGTACATGCGATTGCCCAGTCGCCAACGGCGGAGTCGTTTGCCGATGCGATCATGACGTCGCTCGGATCGTCGATTGGATTCAGAACATGATCGAGAGCGGTTTGCCAGGATTTCAGCGGACCCGGCGCCTGCGAACGTCGGAAGCGATTCGCGGATTCGTTCGGGAGAACGAGTTGCACGCGAGAGACTTTGTCTACCCATTGTTCGTGACCGACGGGACCAACCGTGAGCATCCGATATCCTCGATGCCCGGGCAGTTTCATCTCTCGGTCGATCGTATCGCCGAACAGATCGAAGGACTGCTCGCGCTGGGAATCCGGGCAGTGTTGCTTTTTGGCGTTCCCGATGCTAAGGACGAGACTGGAACCGGCGCCTGGGACGCGGATGGTGCAGTACAACGTGCCACACGGCTGATCAAGCTGCGTTACCCCGAAATGCTTGTCATAACCGACGTTTGTGCTTGCGAGTACACGAGCCACGGGCATTGCGGAATACTC
>JBBJOX010000373.1:0-2841 GCA_037724245.1 Thermomicrobiales bacterium
TTCTCCGTGAAATGCCGCGCACCGGTGACGGCAACTTCTCGCACGATCGACTGATCAGCCGCTATAACGAAGACCTCGCCAATGATCTCGGCAACCTCGTTAACCGCAGCATCGGCATGCTCCAGCGCTACTGCAACGGCGTCGTGCCGAATGCCACCGAACATCGCAATGAGAATCTGCGCTCATTGGGTGATTCACTGACCGAACGCATCGCCAAAGGTCTCGACGAGTTCGATTTCCGCGCTGCGATTGCAGCGATCTGGGACCTCGTTACGGCAGCCAACAAGCACGTTGAGGAAACCAAACCCTGGGAACTGGCCAAGGGCGCGAAGAACGGAGACGAAACCGCCACCGCCAAACTCGACGCCGTGCTCGCTGATCTGATCGAATCGATCCGAATCGCCGGCGCATCGCTGACCCCGTTCATCCCACAGGGAGCCGGTCGTATCCGTACCCAGCTCGGCCTCGAAAACGACGTCACAGCAGCAGACCTCGCCTGGACAGACTCCTTGGCCGGAACCATCATCCCCGCCGCCAGCCCCGTCTTCCCCCGCATCGAACTGGAGCCAATTCAGACGTAGGGGTTCCTTCATGGGACCCCGCCGTGCCAACCAATCTCGCCACCTCTCGGGTCTCAGCCCGAACGGTATTGCAACCTTGGTGGTTGCCCGAACCCGCGAACAAACATTCGTCTACACCATCGCACTACACTCTTCACCTGATCGATCAACCGACTCGCCATACAGGAAACTCCACATGAACATCAACAATACCCAGTTCGAAAACCGCGTGGTCCTCGTCACCGGAGCCGGATCCGGAATCGGACGTGCCACCGCCATCGAGCTCGCGACCCGCGGTGCCAAAGTCGGCGTCTGCTCCCGATCAGAAGCCAACATTGCCGCAACCATCGATGAGATCGAGCGCGCCGGTGGTACCGCGCTCTCCCTCATCGCCGATGTCAACTGCGAAGAGGACATCAATAACGCCTTCGCCAAACTCGATGCAACCTGGGGTCGACTCGACGGCGTTGTCGTCAACGCCGGAGTCAACGGAGTCTGGGCACCGATCGCCGAACTCACCCTCGACGAATGGAACACGACGATCTCGACCAATCTCACCAGTACCTTCCTCACAACCAAAGCCGCCCTCCCCCTGCTCAAGCGTCAGGGCGGCTCGATCGCCATCACCGCCTCCGTCAACGGCACACGCATCTTCAGCAACACCGGCGCCTCGGCCTACTCCACGAGCAAGGCTGGTCAGGTCGCCTTCGCCAAAATGGCCGCACTCGAACTCGCCCGCGACAAAATCCGCGTCAACGTTGTCTGTCCAGGCTGGATTTCCACCAACATCGGCGATGCAACCTACGCCCGAAACCTCGCATCCGTCAAAATCCCGGTCAACTATCCCGAAGGTTCCAGCCCCCTCGCCGGAGGACCAGGCTCGGCCGAAAGCGTCGCCAAACTCTTTGCCTTCCTGCTCTCCGACGATTCCAGTCACATCAGCGGCACCGAAATGTGGATCGACGGCACCGAGAGCCTCCTCATCGGTTAGGTCGCGCAACGTTCAAACCGTAGAGTCAAAGCTCGTCTGTGACCTAAAATTGACGTTCATTTGGTTCGCTGGGAACAACCACACAACAACGGCCGGAATCCCAAGGGACTCCAGCCGTTGCTTTCATGTACTGCTACGTTTATCCCCGGTAGCTAGAGCGTCGGAGTCGCTGCCGTTCCGGAAATCAATTCGAATCCGCCGATCAACCCGCTGTCGCGATCGATCGTCATCCCACCGCTGAGAATTCCGCCCGATTCACCATAGACCTTGAACGAGGCCAGCGTCGGCGGGAAATCCATCGTCATGATCAACGTTGATGTATCGATCTCGTACGGACCACCCTCAGCACCTAACGACGTGATCACGTCGGCAATCTCTTCAGCTGTCAGATCCGTGTACGTCGGTGCCAGATGCGAAGCGACCTCTTCAGGCGTCACCCCGCCTTCGGCATTCAGCGAGTCCTCCATCCACTGCAACTGCTCACCCAACGGACCCTGTGGCAGCGCAATCGGAGAAGCCTTCGGCGTCGCCAGATCACCTTCTGGCAATACTTCCGGTGACTGCGCACCGACGAAGCGGACAAAGGCTCCACCCGTCGCCAAAGCCGCAAAGCCAAATGCCGCCGAGCGTCGTGTCATTCGTGTTGTCAAAGGCATGGTTGCCCACCTTACATCGAAGTTGAATTCAGCTACGCCACGGAACTCAACCCAGTTCCATGCCTGCAACCTTCAAACGCAACATCTATCTCACCCGTTTCGGCCAGTTCAGACTCCTCCCCTTCATCATCCTGATGCGAAGCGAAGGCAAGCTGCCGGCCGACCGGTTTTGCAATCCATGAGCCTGTCCTCAGCGCAGCGAACGGATGGTTGCCCCGCCCCACACGCAAAAGATCCCGACATCTCATGCTATCGTCTGACCGAGAATTCGACCTGGTTCCGAATCACCGAACAGGACACCTCAACATGTACGCCATTGCCAACGGATCCGTCATCCTGCCCGATCGCATCGCCACCAACCTCGCCGTCCTCGTCGATCGCGGCAAGATCGTCGATATCGTCGACGCCGGATCAATTCCCGCCGACGCCAATCTGATCGACGCCAACCAAAACTACATTTCACCCGGACTCGTCGATATCCACATCCACGGTGCCGAGGGTGCCAACTTCAACGACGGCACCTTCGAATCGCTCACCACGATCGCTCAGGCTTGCGCCAACCGCGGTATCACTACGATCCTCGCCACAACCGCGACTGCATCGCTCGAAGAATTGCTGAACGCCCTGGCAACGC
>JBBJOX010000374.1:0-2840 GCA_037724245.1 Thermomicrobiales bacterium
CCTGTGGCAAACCGGTGTACATCGTGAGTGGTGAGCTACAACGCGGTCCAACGCGTTCAGCGTCGACCGACTGAGGGCATTGGTATACTTTGCCGATACATGTGGCTGCCACATACCGATCGTTCGAAGACCAGTGCCGGTCCTTCAAGGTGGTTGTAACGGATGAATTTTGATCTCAACAATGAGCAAATCCAGATTCGTGATCTTGTTCGAGAATTCGCCCAGCGCGAAGTAGCGCCACACATTCGCGAGTGGGACGCCAAGGGCGAATTCCATCGAGAAGTTCTCGACAAACTTGGGGAAGCGGGCATTCTTGGGTTGCCGATTCCGGAAGAACTTGGCGGTCTCGGGCTCGATTACGTCAGTCTCGCCCTCGCCTGTGAGGAGCTCGAATATGTCGACACCTCACTCCGCGTTGTGATGAGTGTCCACGTTGGCCTGAACAGCCTGTCGCTCTGGCAGTGGGCGACTCCGGAGCAGCAGCAGCGATGGCTGGTACCGCAGGCCGAGGGTTCGAAAATAGCGACATTCGGTCTGACGGAGCCGAATGCCGGGTCCGATGCCGGATCGATCGAATCGACAGTTGTTCGGGACGGCGATTCCTATATCCTCAACGGATCCAAGATGTGGATATCACTCGCCGACGTCGCCGATCATTTCCTCATCTTCGCCAGTACCGACCGATCATTGCGCCACAAGGGATTGACCGCATTCATCATCGAACGGGGAATGGAAGGGTTCACCACGGGAACCATCCATGGAAAGCTTGGCGTTCGTGCTGGCAACACAGGTGAGCTCTCGTTCAACAACGTTCGCGTTCCACTGGAGAACCGAATCGGCGAAGAGGGCGAAGGGTTCAAGATCGCGATGAGCTGCATCGATCAGGGTCGATTCACCGTCGCCGCTGGAGCCGCTGGCTTGATCCGGGCCAGTCTCGATGCAAGTGTCAAATACGCCAACGAGCGCGAGACATTCGGGCAACCGATCGGCAAGCATCAACTGGTGCAGCAAATGATTGCGCGCCAATCGACCAGCTACGAGACATCTCGCCTACTTGTGATGAAAGCGGCCGAACTGAAGAATCGTGGTCTCCGAAACACGCGGGAAACCTCGCTCGCCAAATGGCACGCCACAGATGCGGCACTTCAGGCAGCCGACGATGCAATCCAGATTCACGGCTCGTACGGATTCTCCAATGAGTATCCGGTCGAACGATTTCTGCGCAACGCCCGCGGTTCGGTGATCTACGAAGGCACCAGCCAGATTCACACCATCCTTCAGGCGGAGTACGCGCTGGGGTATCGCGAGGACAAGACGCTGACGCATCCCCAGCCTCCTGCTGTCGGTTATGACAGCAACGGTCCACTTACCTGAGAAACTCCGGGTCGACACACCGTCGTGTCGAAGAAAGCGAATACGTATGGGACAACCCGTGATCCTCGATGGAGCGCGTACCGCCGTTGGCAAACTCGGCGGGGCACTTGCATCCCTATCCGCCACCGAACTCGGGACCATCGCCCTTCGCGCTTCGATCGAGCGGTCGGGAGTTCTCCCGGACGACATATCCAAGGTAATCTTTGGACACGTGCTCCAGGGCGGATCTGGTCAGAATCCGGCGCGACAGGTTGCGTTCGGAGCGGGACTGGACAAAACCGTAACCGCTGAAACCGTGAATCGGGTTTGCGGCTCGGGAATCCTCGCCATGGCCTATGCCAGCAATCTGATACGACTGGACGAACACAAAGTGATCGCCATTGGCGGTATGGAGAGCATGTCGCAGGCACCCTTTTTTGTTCGCAACGCACGCTTCGGATACCGGATGGGTACTGGAACATTCGAGGACATGATGATCGTCGATGGTCTGTTCTGCGCGATCACCCGGCAAGCAATGGGCGAGCAGGCCAACGACGTCGCTGCGGCAGAACATCTCGGCCGCGAAGCTCAGGATGCCTGGGCTTTGCGATCGCATGAACGGGCAATTGCCGCGATCGATGCCGGGCGATTCTCCCGCGATATCGTTCCCATCGAGGTCACGCAGAAACGCTCCACCGTCACCATTGACACCGATGAGTCGCCGCGGCGGGATACCAACCTCGAGGCACTCGCTGCTCTTCGACCAGTGTTTGGAGGCGAAGGAAGTGTCACTGCCGGAAATGCGCCTGGCGTCAACGATGGTGCGGGTGCCCTGATCCTTGCTGACGCCGATCACGCAAAGAACCAGGGGTATCCAGTACGGGCGACAATTCTGGCCCATGCCGATGCTGCCTGGGATGCGCCGTACCTCGCATTCACGCCGGCGATGGCCGCCGAGAAGGCATTGGCGAAGGCCGGTCTGGCGGCGAAGAATATCGATCTCTGGGAAATCAACGAGGCGTTTGCCAGCGTGACGCTGATCGCTTCCGATCGACTCGGCATCGATCCGGAACTCGTCAACGTCAACGGTGGTGCGGTTGCCTTGGGTCACCCTCTGGCGGCAAGTGGACCGCGCATGGTGCTGAACCTGATCGATGAGCTGACACGGCGCGGTGGCGGCACCGGCGTCGCGGCGATCTGCTCCGGTGGCGGTCAAGGCGATGCGCTCGTGATTCGGGTAACGTCGTGAGTCGGCGTCAGGAGTTTGCCGATCGATTTCCCGGCGCCATCATCATGCCCTATAAGGATGTCTGGCCGACCGTCGGCGAGCGAGTCTTCATTGCACCCGGTGCCGTGGTCATTGGCAATGTGACACTTGGATCCGATGTCAGCATCTGGTTCAACACCACACTCCGTGGCGATATCGCACCAATCACGATCGGCAACGGCAGCAACGTACAGGACGGATCGGTCGTGCATGTCAACAG
>JBBJOX010000375.1:0-2826 GCA_037724245.1 Thermomicrobiales bacterium
CGGGCATGATCGGACTTGGGTGTTCCGGGTCGATTCCATGGCTGATTACCTTCGACTGTACTTACGGGGTTTCGATGACCAGAAAAGGATCGACCGCGATCACATCCTGCACACCAAGACGATCCATCACGATTGCGCTGATGGCGTCTGTCATCGACAGGCCACGTGTATTCCGGCTGGTTATCACCATGCCGCGAGCACGACGCTCATCGGTCTCGTCGGCATGATAAACCGGTAGCCGGTGATCCCGCAGCCAGACCTGAGCCAGTGCAGGACCGAGCCCGGCTCGCAGCATGTCCAGCGTTTCAGCGATCAGGTAATTCGTCGTGAACAGCTTGTATCCATGGGCCACCAGTTCGTTGTAGGCCGCCACCGCTCCCTGATGCTGAACATCACGCCGATCCGCAAGCGCCACCAGGGCCGAGGAATCCACCAGGGCCACCAGATCGTCGCCGTCGGCAATATATGTATCCACCTGATCAACCATTCAGCAGAGTCCCTTCGCCTTCGATTCCTATCGCCGCCACCATGCCGATTTCCGGTATTCGTCCTTGCCCTCGCCAAGATTCGAACCCGGACCATCGCCGATTCCGATCACATCATCGAGGGCGCGCGTTTGTGAGGCAGTTTTCAGCTTCTGGAGGAATGACTTTCGTTCCTTGACCCGGTTCTGAAACGCGTCGAGGACGTCCGATTCGACAAACCACTGCTGCCCGATCCGAACCCCCTGAAGTGTTCCTTCCCGCAAATAACGGCGTACCTGTTCGGTCGAACGACCCAAACGCTTCGCTACCCCGCTGACCGGGATCAGTCGATCGTCGTGCATCCTGTGGCATCCTTGTGTTTCGATCGTGAGGTCGTTGGACCTGCGGACAGAAGTCCGCCAAATTTGCGTCGTATACGACAACATGGTAGTACGTTTGGGATGGTTTCGGCAGGTCCGGATCGAGGGAAAGAAATGGAAACTTGGGGTTTGGCTTCCACAATTGCCGACGGTGTCGTCCGTATCGATCTCCAGTTCGGCGGGCTGGAGGACGTGATTGCTGCCTACGTAATCGGTGATGGTGACCACCGGGTGCTGTACGAGACCGGTCCTGCGACAACACTTCCAGCCCTGATGGCCGGACTGGACGCCGTCGATCTGAACATCTCCCAGATCTCGACAATCGTGGTCAGCCACATTCATCTCGATCATTCGGCCGGTGCAGGCGTGTTGTTACGCCAGCATCCACATCTTCGGTTGCTGGTGCATCCGGTTGGTGCCTCGCACTTGGTCGACCCGGCCAGGCTGATCGCCAGCGCGGCACGCATCTATGGCGATCGGATGGACGAACTTTGGGGTGAGATCGCGCCGATCGATGCAACGCGAATCGATAACCTGGACGATGCATCCACGATCCGGATCGGGAATCGACCGCTGCAGATTCGTTATGTATCGGGTCACGCCTCGCATCACATTGTGTTGTTCGACGAGCAGAGCGGAACGTTGTTTACGGGCGATACGGCGGGTGTCCGTATTCCCGGTACGAAGCACGTCGGTGCAGCAACTCCACCACCTGAATTCGATCCCGACGCCTGGGTCGCGAGTATCGAGACCATGCGCGGATTCGGTGCGAGTCGACTTGCCCTGACCCACAGCGGTGCGTTCGACGATGTCGATCGGCATCTCGACGCTGTGCTACCCGGAACCGACGCCTTCGTGGCATCGGCCCGGGCCTCGTTTGCGGAAGAGGGAACGATGGACGCGGTCATTTCCGGATTGCATCGCGTGGTTCGCGATGGTGTCGGTGGAGACGAACTCGCCTTCGCGAAACTCGAGCTCGCCGATCCTGCCTATGTTTCGGCGATGGGACTCGAACGGTACCTGCGCAAGCGAGGTGAACCGACCATTGCGGCCGGTTCGTAGCTCCGTCAGCTCATCTTGTCGAAGACATCGGCTGAACCGAGCGAGAACTCGTTCCATTCGATGATCGGCATCTCGTCCAGAAGCACGGGATTGTCGTCGGCGGCGATCCGGTTCGGATCTTCCTTGCCGCAGCCGAGGCAAAGGTGAATCAGTACATCCTCGTTGCGGCGATGCACGATCCCCATCGGTTTCATGATGGACTGACAGGTACTGCGCCGATCACCCGGTCTCGAATGGTCGACATGTTTGGAATAGAGGCAGTTCGGGCAGTGATTGCGTTGGCGCCCGCCCATGATCGGCGCCCCGATGAATTGCTTGCAGTGTCCGCACTTGAATGCCTGATCGGAATCGTTGCGCGGTTCCCGGAGTTGTTTTTTGGCATTGCGACTCGTGCCACCATCTGCTTTTCGCGAGAATAAGCGTCGATGTTTCTCGCCGTTGTCGTTAAAGTCAAAATCGTCATCGTCGTATTGGTGCTTCACGTAGTTCTATCCTGACGCGTCAGCGTCTGCTCATGCTCTGCTGTTCCGGAAGCGGAGTCAGGGGATCGCCGGCGGCGGAGACGATTAAGCCGAACGTCGATCACCCTGTGGGCACAAGGGTCTGGAGTTGCGGTATGGACACAGAACTGACCAAATCCAGCCGATGAAGCATCGGATTGCCGGATCGAACGATTCGGCACTGATAATCGTCTCAATGACGCGTTGATTGTATGGTTGAACGGTCTGCAAGTTCAATGTCCGGGAACGGTGATTCATGGTGATTGATTTTCTCCTCCTTGGCACTGGCGCCATGGTTCCTCTTCCCAATCGATGGCTCTCCAGCACACTTGTCCGGGTTGATGGATCGTTGCTGCTCCTTGATTGCGGTGAAGGTACCCAGATCGCGATGCGCGAGCATGGCTGGGGGTTCAAAAAACT
>JBBJOX010000376.1:0-2815 GCA_037724245.1 Thermomicrobiales bacterium
CATGCGGGTTCATGCCCCGCCACTGATGTGGCCGTGCTATCTCGGAGTCGATCTAGCCAAGCGTGAGGAACTGATTGCCGCGCGGATGAGCGTCAAGGAAATCGGCGAACATATCGGGTCGGACAGCATCGAGTACTTGTCACTCGATGGGCTAATGGCCGCGATCGGACGAGGAACCAGCGGGTTCTGCACCGGCTGCTTCACCGGAAATTATCCGGTACCAGTGTATTCAAGCACGGGCAAACTCGCGCTCGAGCACGTATAAATCGGACAATGGATCGACTCCGGAAAATTCGGGGTCTGGAACTTTGATTGTTGCGACGCCGGAGGCTCCCGTTGTCACTGAAACGTACTGCTCTTTTCGATCGTCATGTCGCATTGGGTGGCAAGCTTATTCCGTTTGCCGGATGGGAGATGCCGGTTCAATATGCCGGGATTCTGGCTGAACATAATGGAGTTCGGCAAGCTGCCGGCTTGTTCGATCTGGGTCACATGGGGCAGGTCAATGTGCAGGGGTCCGATGCGCTCGAGTTTTTGCAGTACACAACGACCAACGATATCAGTCGCCTCGCTCCCGGCGAAGCCATCTACGGGCTGCTTTCCAATCACGAAGGTGGCGTGGTCGACGACATCATTACGTACCGTTATCCAGAAGGCGAGACCGGGTATTTCGTCTGCATCAATGGAGCGAACGTCGAGAAGGATGTTTCCTGGTGGCTCGCGCAGGTTGAAGCCCGGAGTGACCTCGATGTCACGGTGCGAAACCTTTCCGACGAACTTGGCATGATCGCGATTCAGGGGCCCAAGGCGGAGGCGATCGCAGCCAGAGTCACCGACGTTAATCTCGCGGCGATCGGAAACTTTGCCTGGAACACTGGTGCTGTGGCCGGAGTTTCGACCCGAATTGCCCGGACCGGGTATACGGGTGAGGACGGTTTCGAGTTCTACGCGCCAACTGAAGAGATTCACAAAATCTGGGACGCATTACTCGAAGCGGGCAAGGAAGACGGACTGCAACCGGTTGGTCTCGGCGCACGCGACACGTTGCGACTCGAATCGCGAATGCCGCTCTACGGTCAGGAACTGACTGACGACATCAGTCCCTACGAAGCGGGACTAGGTTGGGCCGTTGCTCTCGACAAGGGCGATTTTGTTGGCAAGCAGCAAATGGCCGCAGTCAGGGAAACGGGTCCGGGTCGCCGGACAGTAGGGTTCAAGACGGTTGGTCGCGCTCCAGCACCGCGAACGCACTACGACGTGCAGATGGATGGCAAATCGATCGGTGAGGTCACCAGTGGCGCATTCTCCCCGACACTGGGCGAGAACATTGGACTGGCTATCATCGACCGAGCCTATGCTGGCATTGGCAAACCGTTACAGATTATTGTTCGCAACAAGCCTGTGGACGCAATTCAGGTCAGAACACCGTTCTACAAACGGGCGACCTGATTTCACCACACCTGAAGCAAAGCACTGACAGCATTTCAGGCAACGACGAGGAGCTCAACAGATGACCGCACCAACAAACCGGAAATACACGAAGACGCATGAGTGGGCAATGGTCGAGGGCGACGTGGCGACGATCGGGGTGACAGATTATGCCCAGAAAGAATTGGGTGACATAACATACCTCGAATTGCCGGATGCTGGCGATTCCATCGCGGCTGGCGAGACCTTCGGCGTCGTCGAATCGGTCAAGGCCGCCTCCGACATTTACTCCCCACTCGATGGTGAAGTAATTGAGCGTAACGATGGATTGATCGAGACACCGGAAGTGATCAATCAGTCTCCATACGAGAACGCGTGGTTGGTCAAGGTCAAACTGGCCAATCCGTCGCAATTGGATGCTCTGCTCGATCCCGCCGACTACGACACCTATGCCGACTCGCAAGCGCACTGAGCGAAGAATTTGCCCCAATCCCAATCTGCGCATGTAGCACGTGCATCATCGATGCAGACAGGACTCCCAGATTCATCATGACATTCAATCCCCATACAGATGAAGATCGCGCTGAAATGCTGGCAACTATCGGAGTCGATTCGATCGAATCACTCTTTGCTCCGGTGCCATCCAGTGTCCGTTTCCCCCACCTCGACCTGCCGCCGGCTTTGACTGAAGTCGAGGCAGCCCAGCATTTGTCGGCTCTGGCTGGCCAAAACGTTATTGCGGCTCCGGACGATGTCTATCTCGGAGCGGGATCCTACCAGCATTACACGCCGGCGACGGTCGGTCAGATTCTGGCGCGCGGCGAGTTCTATACCGCTTACACGCCATATCAGCCGGAAGTTGCCCAAGGCACGCTGCAAGTCATATACGAGTTCCAGACATTCATTGCCGAATTGCTCGGAATGGAAGTCGCCAACGCGTCGATGTACGACGGGGCAACGGCCATGGCAGAAGGTGCCCTGATCGGCATCTCGAGCCAGCGCAAGAAGAACCGAATCGTTGTCGCAGGTACGGTTCACCCAGCCTATAAAGATGTGCTTTCAACTTACGTCGAAAGTACTGGCATTGAAGTGGTTCGGGCAACGTCGGCGGAGAGTCCGTTCGTCAGCACGCTGGCCGATCTAGAGCCTCACTTCTCTGATGATCTTGCCTGCGTAGTCATCCAGTATCCGAATTTTTATGGCGCGATCGAAGATGTTCAGGCGATCGCCGCCGCTGTCCATGCAGCGGGTGCCTTGCTGGTTGTGAGCACGTCTCCCGTTCCGCTGGCGCTGCTGAAGTCCCCGGGTGAACTGGGTGCCGACGTGGTTTCTGCCGAGGGTCAGCCGCTAGGCGTGGCTCAAAGTTACGGCGGACCGTACGTCGGGC
>JBBJOX010000377.1:0-2718 GCA_037724245.1 Thermomicrobiales bacterium
CTGCTCGGTCCCGTACGTTGTCCAGCCGCCGGCCTGCAGGGCTGTTTGCGCCCTGTCATAGGTCGCCAGGGCTTCGTTGGCCAGTTCGTCGGTCGAAAGCGACGTCAGGTCGGACGGTGCGGTTTCGACTGGAGGCGTTGGTGTCTGTGTCACCTCGGCGTCAGTAGCTGGTGTCGGTGTTACCGGTTCAATTCCATCATCGAACTCATCGACGACTTCTGCGTTCGGATCGTCCAGCGCATCGATGGCGCTGGCGAGGTCTTCCCGCATCACGACCTGATTGTTCGTGGCAACGATGACCCGGGCCAGTCGTGGTGCCGAGGCGGTGGAACCCGATGCCTGCAGATAGAGTGGTTGCACGTAGAGCGTGGCATCGCCGATCGGAATCACGAGGAGATTACCCCGAATCACGGTCGAGCCGCCCTGACTCCAGAGGCTGATCTGTTGGGCGATTTCCGGATCCTGGTTGATCTGGGCCTCGATTTGGCGCGGCCCATAGACGGTGACTTCCCTTGGGTAGCGATAGAGCCGAAGCCGGGTTTGCCCACTCGAATCGGCAGTTCCGGCGAACCAGGCGGTCATGTTTTGCCGGTTCTGGCCGCCACCCGGTGTGAACGGAATTGTCAGGGCGAACGACGAAACGTTGTCACCCGGGAGTGTTTGCGTCACGAAGAAGGGTTCGACCGCGCGGACTTCACCCTCGATTTCTTCCTGCGAAATCGTCCAACGATCGTCGCCATCGTAATAGGTGCGGGCATCGGTCACGTGGTAATCGGCCCAGACTTCGGATTGGGCACTGAACAGACGCTCCGGATAGCGGAAGTGCGCGGCTATTTCTGCCGGCGCCTCGGCTACCGGTGTGAAGAGATCGTCGTAGAGGTTGCCCCAGGCATCGGCGATCGGATCGTTGACCTCAGTGCGGTAAAACGTGGTTGTTCCGTCGTAGGCATCGACCACGACCTTGACGCTGTTCCGCAGGTAGTTGATGCCGCCAAACGTTGTCGCTTGCGGGAAGTGATCGCTGGTGGTGAAGGCATCGATGACCCAGACCAGGCGGCCGTTGGCAACGACGAGATACGGATCTTCATCGTAGTCAAGAAACGGCGCGATCTTTTCCGCACGATCGACGATCGAGCGATCGAGCATCAATCGGGAATCACCATTCAGCTGGCTGCTCAGGAAGACGTTCCGATCCCCAAGTGTCAGCGCAGCCATGATCCGCGTCACCGGATTTCCCAGCGAGACGGATCCGACAGCCATGCCCTGATACTCGGCACTGGCTTCGTTTCGGCTGGCTTCGAGACCGGAGAACTCCAAGGTATCGGTGTGGACGATGATCCAGTCGCTGGATTGCTCACCGTAGTAGATCTCGGGCTGGGTCACTTCGAGCAGGCCGGTGCCGTTCGGTTCGATGCCACTGACGAGGAACTCTGGCCAGCCTTCGCTCGAGACCTGACTAACCGGGCTGGCAACGAATCCGTAGCCATGTGTATAGGAGAGGTGCGTGTTCGACCACGATGGGGTCAGCGCGTCTGTGTTCAGTTCCCGGGCCGAAAGCAGCACCTGGGTTGGTTGCCCATCGATTGTGTACTGATCGATATCGACATCGTTGAACTCGTACCACGGGACGAACGTCTGCAGTTGCTGATAGATCGGTCCGACGACACGGTAGTCCCAGATCCGGACATTACTGAGCGGTGGCTGATCAGCGACGAGTCCGGCGGGATCGACCTGACCTTGCCCGGTCAGGTCGGCGGTTTCGACGGTATCGAGACCCCACGAGAGCTGGGTCATCTCGATGTTGCGCTGAATGTATTGCTGCTCGCGACTGAACTCGCTCGGTTCGACAATGGTTCTCTGCACGAGTTGCGGCAACAGTGGCGTCACGATCAACGCCAGAAACGCCCACGCCCCCAACAATCCAGCGAGCCATTTCGGGGTTTTCAGTACGACACCGGACAGCAGTCCGATCGCCGTCAGCAACGACGCCAGCGCCATCAGCCAGTTGAGTGGCCGCACGATGTTGACATCGGTAAATCCTGGACCGATCACCGCCCCACGCGTCGAGAATACGAGATCATAGTTGCGCAGCAAATACCCAAAGGCGAGCACCAGCAGGAACGCCGCAACAAGACCGCTGAGGTGGCGCAGCGCCACGAAGGGCACGTCACCAAGTCGTCGAAACCGAATGCCCAGCCGGACCAGGTACACGAATCCGACGGCGGCCAGCGTGATCAGGATGATTGCGGCAAGGCCGAACTGGATGCCGTGCATCACGGGCAGCGAGAAGATGTAGAACGAAATATCGCGATTGAATGTTGGATCCTGAACCCCGAAATTCTTCGACTGGAATGCCAGCATCACCTCGCGCCAGTGCGAAGAACCATTGGCCCCGGCGACAAGGAAGATCACTGCACTGCCGGCATAGGTCAGGATCGAGAGAAAGCGCTGACTTAAGCGACCAACCCGGCCTTCGCGGCGCCCTGATTCGTCCCGCGTATTGCGCAGGGCGATCACGAGGTTGAGTCCGAAGAGCAACGCGGCAATCAGCCCGATTACAACGAAGGAAACGATGCGAGCGACGTAGCCGGTGACCAGCACCGAGCGGTAGCCGACACTGCCAAACCAGAGCCAGTTGATCCAGAACGGAGCCAGCCCAAAGAGCAGGATGACGATCAGCGCCAACGCTCCGACCATGATCAGCATGCGACGGGTTGA
>JBBJOX010000378.1:0-2715 GCA_037724245.1 Thermomicrobiales bacterium
GCAAGCTGGCGCACTGCTGCAATCCGATCCGTCTGAAGGATCAGCGATTCTCCAACCAACACCGCCGCTGCTCCGGTTGTCGCCATCCGCTCGACGTCGGAGCGGGTCGCAATGCCACTCTCCGCAATGAGCACAACGTCCGAATCCAGCCCAATGGCCAATCGTTCTGTCGTCGCTAGATCGACCTTGAAGGTACGAAGATCCCGATTGTTGATGCCCAGAAAGGTTGCTCCACTCGCGAGTGCCCGCTCCCTCTCTGCTTCATCGTGAACTTCTACCAGTACCGACATTCCC
The DNA here is from genome assembly GCA_037724245.1 of Thermomicrobiales bacterium. Taxonomy (GTDB): domain Bacteria; phylum Chloroflexota; class Chloroflexia; order Thermomicrobiales; family UBA6265; genus JBBJOX01. The sequence continues at coordinate 295 of JBBJOX010000378.1, forward strand.
ACCGCTTCTGCTTCGATCCGATAGTCGGCCAACTGATGATCATCCAGCGCTGCGGCAATCAACAGAATGCAATCGGCTCCGTGGACCCGCGCCTCGACGATCTGATACGAATCGATCATGAAATCCTTGCGCAACACACTCGCTGGTCTCACCGCAGCATGCGCAACCGCTACGACGATGTCGAGATCCTCCAGCGATCCCTGGAAAAACGGACTGTCGGTCAGGCAGGAAATGCCAAAAGCGCCTCCTGCGACATAGTCAGCTGCCACTTCCGCCGGCCCTCCATCGAAATCGAATACACCTCTCGACGGTGAAGCACGCTTGAACTCGGCCACGACCGAAACACAATCCCGGTGTCTCGCGGCGGCAAACGGCACAACAGCTGGTGCGATCGCCAGTGCATCGCGAAGCCGCTCCTCAGGTATTCGAAGCTTGCGCTCCGCCAAATCTTCGGCCGTTCGAACGAGGATCCGATCGAGATAAGTCCCGGTAGACAAACTCAAGCCGGAGCTCCCGTCGTCAACGCCCGGGTGATCGCGATCATCTCTTCCATCTTCGCCAATGCAGCTCCCGAGTCAATGGCCGAAATCGCCATTGCAATACCTTCGGCGATCGATTCAGCCGCGTCAGCTGCATAGATTCCAGCACCGGCATTCATGATCGTGATCGTTCGGCGCGGACCTGTTTCACCCGCCAGAATCGCTTGAGTGATTCGAACGTTGTCGTCGACTGAACCTCCGAGAATGTCCTCACGCCGCGCGCGCTCGAACCCAAAATCCTCTGGCGCGATCGTATACTCGCGTATTTCCCCTTCTCGGGCGTCCCATTCAGTGACATACGTTGGACCCTCGATTCCAACTTCGTCGAGTCCTTCGTCCGCGTGAACCAGAACCGCATGACTGCTTCCCAATGTCCGCAATACGTTCGCCAGTTTTGGCGCGATCTCGGGGTGCCCCACACCAATGAGCTGATGGCTTGCACCGGCAGGATTGGTCAGAGGACCGAGCACGTTGAAAATTGTTCGAATGCCTATCTCTCGCCTCGTCGGTCCGACGAATCGCATCGCCGGGTGAAACGCAGGAGCGAACATGAACCCCACACCAACCCGTTGCACCGATTCTGCAACCTGATCGGAGGTCAGTTCGACTTGTATTCCCAGGCCCTCGAGCAGATCTGCTGATCCACACATACTGCTGGCGGCGCGATTTCCATGCTTGGCAATTCGCACGCCCGCTGCGGCGATGGCAAATGTCGCAGTCGTCGAGATGTTGAACGTGTTGGCATAGTCACCGCCCGTCCCGCATGTATCCAGCAGCGGCGCCCCTTCGTCCTCGATAACCACGGGTACAGCATGAGCCCGCATCGCCCGGGCAAATCCGGCAATTTCCGGTACGGTCTCTCCCTTGAGCCGCAGACCCGTCACCAGAGCCGCAATCTGGGCTCCGGTCGCTTCACCATCCATGATCGCCGTCATCGCCGAGGTCGCCTCGAAATCACTGAGTTCACGACCTTCGACCACTGATCTGATCGCATCCCTGATGTCGTACATCACATTGTCATCCGGCATCTTCGACCTCAGTATCCGAGAACTGAATGACGCGCCATCGTATCTTCGGGAATCGCGTTGGCCGATTTCAGGAAGTTCGCCAGGAGTGCATTTCCCTGAGGTGTCAGAATCGACTCCGGATGAAACTGGACTCCCTCAACTGCAAGTGTCTTGTGGCGAACGCCCATAATCACTCCGTCCTCTGCTTCGGCCGTCACTTCCAGCTCGTCAGGCAATGTCCCGGGACGAATCGTCAACGAGTGATATCGCGTCGCCGTGAATGGATCGGGTAGCCCCGCGTAGACTCCCAAACCGTCGTGCACGATGCTGGAAACCTTGCCATGCATCAACGACGGAGCGTGCTCAACCACGGCTCCGAAAGCTTCGCCAATTGCCTGATGACCAAGACAAACCCCCAAAATCGGAGTCTTGCCCGCGAGTTGTCGAATCAGTTCCACCGAGATTCCTGCCTCGCCGGGTGTACAGGGGCCAGGTGAGATCACGATCCCATCGATGGTATCCAGACGATCTTCGATGTCGGCTACCGACGTTTGATCGTTGCGAACGACCTCCACATTCGCGCCAAGCATGGTCAACGCCTGATACAGATTGAACGTAAAGGAATCATAATTATCCAGAAGCAGAATCATGACGTGACGCTCCGTTCCGAGAGTTCGAGCATGTGACGTTCGAGTTCTTCCGCCTTGCCAATCGCCCGCACGAGGGCACGCATCTTGTGCTTGGTTTCTGCGAACTCATAGTCAGGATCGCTGTCCGCAACCACGCCACCGCCTGCCTGAAGCGAGGCGACACCGTTCCGGAAGACCATTGTCCGCAGCGCAATACAGGTATCGATTGCGCCGGAAAAATCGAAA
>JBBJOX010000379.1:0-2686 GCA_037724245.1 Thermomicrobiales bacterium
ATCGAGGGGCTGATTGATCAGGTCGAGAACGAGGAAAACGTCTGGGACGTGGTGCTGATTCCGACGGCCGACGTGCTTCGACTTGTCAGTCGACCATACCTGGAAGCCATCGATTACGCGATTGTCGATACGGCAGCGTTGTACCCGGAACTTTCGATGCAGCATGCAGTGGGTGCACTCATCTACTCCACAGTTCAGGTCTTTCAGACGGGGGAGCCTGCTCCGCCACCAGATTGGGCGAGTTTCTGGGATTTGAGTCGGTCGCTGGGAACGAGGGCGATGCGCAAGGATCCGGTGGGCACGCTCGAATTCGCGCTGATGGCAGACGGGGTGCCGATGGCAGACCTCTATCCGCTGGATACCGAACGCGCCTTTGCCTCACTCGAACGGATTCGTGACGCAACAATCTTTTACGAGGACAGCAAGCAACCGGTGGAACTGGTAAGAACGGGACAGGTAGGTTTGGCCAGTGCCTGGAATGTCCGCACATCGCTGCCGGACATTGCAGCAACGGTCGGGATCACCTGGAATGGCGGAATGATTTCGGCCGATTCCTGGGCGATTCCTCGCGGTGCGCCGAATGGTGACGTCGCAATGAGTTTCCTTTCGTTCGCGACCAGGGCCGTCCCAACTGCAAACTTCTCGTTGATGCAGCCCTATGGCCCGGTCAACCAGGATGCGCTGGAGTTGCTGCCGACTACGGTCCTTTCGTCGATTCCGAACGGTGAAGCCCAGCTGAACGTGCAGTTCTTCGAAAATTTCGCCTACTGGAATGAACGGCGAGAACAACTGACGGCACAGTTCGACGACTGGTTCCTCAATCCGCCTGCTACACCGGAAACCTGAGTTCGTTTCGACCCAAAAATCAGCTTGCGACAATAACGAACAGCATCCAGGGTGGAGTCAGGTTGACCGTCCCTTTTGAGTGTCGGATTCTGGCGTGGTATCAGATACCTTCGGCCTTGCCGTCGGCACGGGGATCGGCGCCGCCCAGGAGGTCACCGGAATCGGGGTCGCGAAGAATCATCTGCGCATGGCCCGCACCACCATTCCACTTGTCGATGACGATGACTCCGTGACCTCGACGGGCCAGCCCGGCGATGGTTTTCTCCGGGAATCCCTGTTCGAGCAGAACTTCGTTCGGGCCGTTGGGTCCACCAGATAACCAGCGCGGGAGATCAATTGCCTGCTGAGGATCAAAGCCGTGATCGATCACATCGGCGGCGAGTTGAATGTGAACCTGCGCCTGAACATCGCCACCCTGTGTGCCGAAGCTGCCGCGAAACGTTCCATCCAAAAGCATCATCGATGGCATCAATGTATGACGTGGACGTTTCCCGGCCTCGAGCACATTTCGCCGTTCAGGGTTCAATGAAAAAGAGGACCCACGATTCTGCAGGATGATCCCGGTTTGTGGATCGGCAACGCCGGAACCAAAAGCCTGAAACATGCTTTGAATCATCGAAACGGCCAGACCATCGCTGTCAACTGCGGTCAGGTAAACCGTATCTCCGGAGTGATCGGACTGACCCTGGCCCGCGTATTCCGGATCGAAATCACTCCACAGATTGCGGAGTGATTCTTTCGAGAGTAGATCGCTGGTATCGATATCGCAAAAGCGTGGATCGGCGATTTCGGAATCCCGGACCCGGAAAGCCCGTTTCTTGGCTTCGATTTGAACATGGAGATTGGCGGCATTGTCCCACTCCTGGTCAACATCCTCGAGTTCCATGAGTCCGAGTGCGATCAGTGATGTGATGCCCTGCGAGTTTGGAGGGAAACCTATCACTGTTGTTCCTCGGTAGTCGATCTCGAGCGGCTCAACCCATTCGCCCTGATACGATGCCAAATCATCAGCCGTCAGCCAACCGCCGATGTCCTGCAGGTACGTACTTATGGATTCAGCGATCGAGCCGGTGTAGAACACGTCGCGACCGCTGAGTCCGATGAGTTCGAGTGAACTGGCAAGCTTCGGGAATACCAGCATGTCGCCGGCATTTGGAATCCTGCCGCCTGGCATCATCGCCTCGCCCACATACGGAAGCTGATTCAGAACGCCTGACTCATTGGCGATGGCCCTTGCCAGCCTCGGCGAGACCGGAAATCCATCCCGAGCCAGACTGACCGCTTTTCGCAGGTTTTCTGCCATGTCCAGCTTGCCGTAACGGTCGTGTCCGGCAAACCAGCCATCGATGGTGCCGGGGACCGTGATGGTACTGGGTCCGCGACGGGGCATGCTGTCGTATCCGGCTTCAAGCAATTCATCGGCGGTCGCAGCTGCCGGAGCTGGGCCTGAACCGTTCCAGGCCGAGACTGAATCTTCAGCGGGATCGAAGACGAGGAAGAAACAATCGCCACCAATGGAGGTTTGATCAGGGTAAAGCACGGTCAGTGCGGAGTTGGCTGCGATCACAGCATCCATCGCAGATCCGCCGTCGCGCAGGATGTTCAATCCGGCATCGGTGGCGAGGTGATGTGGGGTTGCGATCATCGCGTTGGAGGCGCGGGCCGAGGTTCGATCTGACGTCATCCGGGGACCTTTCGATACCAGTGAAACGAGTGACTAGCGTTGAAGACATGCGATACTAGCGCTGTTTGCACAGTGCCTGCCTACGAAACCGTTCGCCGGGTTCGCACGTGTAAGGTAGTGTAGGATCGCAAGTGGGTTCTCGCCGAGGGTGTCGGT
>JBBJOX010000380.1:0-2090 GCA_037724245.1 Thermomicrobiales bacterium
CGGCGGAGCAGCGTCGGCACCGGCGTCCGCTGAGACAGACGCTGGAACCGGAACCCGTTATGCCGATGGCGCGCTTAATCTGCGGTCAGGACCTTCGGTGAAGGACGGCATCCTTTCGGTGCTGCCTGGCGGCGCGGCGGTCGAACTGTCCGGAGAATCCAGTAATGGATTTGCCGAGGTCTCGACAGATGCCGGATCAGGTTGGATTGCAGCTGAATTTCTGTTGAGCAGTCCGCCGGCAGCGGAACCGGAACAGATGGCGTCGGAAACAGGCACCCGATTCACTGACGACGCGCTGAACCTGCGCAGTGGCCCTTCGCTGTCCGATGGTGTGATCGATATTCTGCCCATGGGCACACAGGTCGAACTGTCCGGCCTGGCCAATGGCGAATTCGTCGAAATCACGACCAATGCTGGTACCGGCTGGGTAGCTGGTCAATTTCTGATGGCGAGCCAGCCGGCCCAGGAGTCGACCCAGGCTTCATTGATCACGTGGCCAATCCAGGGCGGAACCTGGTCCGTGCTCCAGGGCTACAACGGATCGAGCCATCAGAACCGATCCGACCTCTGGCAGTACAAGTACTCGATCGATCTCGTCTACGAGGATGGCTCGACGGCTGGTCAGCCTGTCTACTCTCCGGTCAGCGGTACGGTGCGCTTCTACGATGAAGAGACCGGCGGGATTTCGATCGATATGGGGAACGGCTACGCTTTCGCCATGTTCCACGCGATTTACGATGCCGGGATTCCGGAAGGGGCAACCGTCAGTCAGGGTCAGTACCTCGGGTACATCGCCAATGCCGGTGAGGCGGCAAGTGGGCGCAACGCGCACCTGCACATCACCATCTGGGAAACCGACGATGGCGGTAACTGGTCGCGACGAGCCGTTCCATTCGTTGGAAACCTGGCGCTCTCGGGCGTCGAATTCCCGGATCAGGGGCAATCTTCGGATCACACTGGTGCTCTCGTGAATCCGTAAGATACTTGAGGGAGATGCGTTGACCTTTCGACGTCGAATGCCCTGACTTAAAGAGAAGCCACCTCATGCGCGCTGCGCTTTCCATCGCCGATCTGACGGAGAAGCAGCGTCGCAACGGAATCACGGCGCTGATGATCAGCACCTTTTTCTCGTGGGGTGGCTTCTTCCTGATCATCCCGCTGGTGGCGGTTCATTATGTTGACGATCTCGGTTGGGCGGCGGGATCGGTCGGCATCGTTCTCGCGGTTCGTCAGTTCACGCAGCAGTCGTTGACCACGCTCTTCGGCATGCTCAGCGACAGAATTGGTCCGAAACCGCTCATCTGTACCGGCATGATCATCCGCGCCGGCGGGTTCGTCGCACTTGCCTATTCGGAATCATTTTCAACGGTTCTGCTGTCACTTTTGCTGGCCGGTCTCGGTGGATCGATGTTCGAGGCGCCGAAGTCTGCCGCTCTGGCAGCGTTGACAACTCCGGAAGAGCGGCAGCGCCTCTTCTCCAAGGTTGGAGTCGTGGCCGGGATTGGAACAACTGTCGGCACCCAGATTGGCGCGTTGCTCATTCCTTATGACTTCAGGATCGTCTGTCTCGTTGGTGCGAGTGCCTATGTCGTCATCTTCCTGCAGATGATCATCTTAATGCCACCGCTCGCCGTTGCCACCGGTACGCAAAGCCCGATGGCCGGGTTGGGCATCGTCTTGCGCGATCGACGATTCATGACGTTCGTGGTGATTCTCTGTGGCTACTGTTTCTGTAACACCCAGTTTGGATTGACGATCACGCTGGCGGCGACCCGGATCACCGGTACCGATGCCTCGGTCTCGTGGATTTATGCCGTCAACGCTGTCGCCACGATCGGACTCGGGTATGGCCTCCCCCGATTCCTCGAACGCTGGATGTCTCCGCTGACCTTGCTGATTTCCGGAACGCTGATTCTTGGAAGTGGATTGGCAATGGTCGGATTTGCCAATTCCACACCGGCGATTCTGGCAGCGGCCGGCGTGTTCTCACTGGGCGCGATTATGACCAGACCGGGGCAGGAAACTGTCACTGCCAATCTTGCCAATCCGGTTGCCCGGGGAACGTACTTCGGTGTGGCTGCGCTCTCACT
>JBBJOX010000380.1:2100-2666 GCA_037724245.1 Thermomicrobiales bacterium
GGGGTCATCTACAGTCAGTCATCGCCCGACGAGAATGCAACTACTCCCTGGCTGATATTTGCCGGGATCGCTGTGGCAACGTCGATCGCGCTCTGGTTTTATCGACCGGCCTATGGGCGTTCGATCCAGTCGCTCGCACGCAGTGAGGAGAGCCCGCCATCGGTCGGGGCCACTCCGTCCCGAGCCTGATTCGCCGTATTTCCGAATTGCTGCAGGACGAGGAAGATGATCTGGTCCGACGCCTCGACGCCGGAAAGCTGACCGAGTTCGCCCTCGATCGTCACGAAAATCGCGACATTGGCATTGCGGACCTGACACACCGTCAGTCCGGCGGGAAGTGTGTGCAAGCCGGCAACACCCGTCGCCCGCTGCGCAATATCGCAACCCGGTGGTGGCGCCACGCTCTCCAGATTCACTGAACTGGTGGAGTCCGTGTTCCAGTTCTGCATGAGCGCGAACTGGACGTCGTCAATCGCTTGCTGCACCTGATTCGTCGGGAGTGCAATGGTTTTCAGCGGGAGAACGGCGACTGCGGCCCGGCTGCCGGAAGGACCAACAAAAACCAC
>JBBJOX010000381.1:0-2653 GCA_037724245.1 Thermomicrobiales bacterium
TCACAAGGGATTCAAGTTCAGCACCTACGCCACCTGGTGGATTCGCCAGGCAATCACCCGGGCGATCGCCGATCAGGCACGGACGATCCGGATTCCAGTGCATATGGTCGAGACGATCAACAAGCTGATCCGCACCAGTCGCCGTTTGCAACAGGAACTGGGTCGGGAACCATTGACCGACGAACTGGCCAAGGAACTCGAAATCACGCCCGAGCGTGTCCGCGAAATTCTCAAGATCAGCCAGGAACCGGTCAGCCTCGAAACGCCAATTGGCGAGGAGGAAGACAGCAGCCTCGGCGACTTCATCGAGGATTCGAAAATGCCGGCGCCGGCCGAAGCCGCGAATCGGCAACTCCTCCGCGAGCAGGTCGAGGATGTGCTGAACACTCTCTCAGATCGCGAACGCGAAGTGCTGAACATGCGCTACGGACTGGAAGATGGCCGCACCAGAACACTGGAGGAAGTCGGTCGTGTCTTTGGGGTGACGCGGGAACGAATTCGCCAAATCGAGGCCAAGGCCCTGCGCAAACTTCGGCATCCGAGCCGGGCTAAAATGCTCCGGGATTTTCTCGAATAGGGTGATCCCGGCAGTCTGATTGCCGAATCCCGTATCATTGACAGGTATTGTGTTCGCCCTGAACCCGATACCTGCAATGTCTTTCCCCCAACGCCCGGCGTTGCCGGCAGAACACATTCCCCCTTACTGGAGTTCACTGTGCTCGTCGATCAAGCTCGAATCTATGTCAAATCAGGTAATGGTGGAAACGGCTCATCGTCCTTTCGCCGCGAGAAGTACATCCCGATGGGCGGTCCCGACGGGGGCGATGGCGGACGCGGTGGCGATGTAATTCTCAAGGTTGTTTCCAATCTGAATACGTTGCTCCCGTTCCAGTACGTGCACATCTATGAAGGTGAGAACGGCGTTGGCGGCAGCAGTCAGAAGAAATTCGGACGCAAGGGCAAGACGAAGGTGATCAACGTGCCACCAGGCACGGTCATCACGATCGAGGAAACCGGCGAGTTCGTGGCCGATCTCACCCACGTCGATGAGGAACTCGTGATCGCCCGAGGCGGTCGCGGTGGGCTGGGCAATGTCCACTTCAAATCCTCGACCCGCCGCTCGCCGAAACTCGCCGAACTGGGTGAACCAGGCGAGGAACGATGGCTGAAACTCGAACTTCGGTTGATTGCCGATGTCGGTCTGGTTGGCTTGCCCAACGCGGGCAAGTCCACATTGCTCGCCGCTTCAACAAGAGCCAAACCCAAAATTGCCGATTACCCGTTCACGACACTTTCTCCGAACCTCGGAGTCGTCGAAATCGGAGGACGTAGCGGTCAAACGATCGTCGTCGCCGATATTCCCGGATTGATCGAGGGTGCAGCTGGTGGTGCCGGACTGGGACACGAGTTCCTGCGCCATGTTCATCGGACGAAAGCGCTGATCCACGTTCTCGATGCGGCGGGTGGGCTCGAAGGTCGCGATCCGCTCGAAGACTTCCGAACGATCAATGCCGAACTCCATGCCTTCAATGACGAAATGTCGCGAAAACCGATGGTCGTCGCCTTGAACAAGGTCGATCTCGCTGAAGCCCGTGAAAACCTGCCGCGTCTCCGTGAAGTACTCGAAGCCGAAGGCTTCACCTTCTTCGAGATTTCGGCGGCAACCGGCGAGGGCGTCACGGAGCTGTACAACGATGTCGCGGCCCGCCTCGCCTCGATCGAAATCGACGAAGCAGAGCAACGACGCAAGGAAGCGGAGCGACCACAACGTCGTGTCTACACCATGGGCAACGTCGACGAACGAGCCTGGGAAGCACGGAAAACCGAAGAAGGCGTCTTCATCATCGAAGGCGTTGGTGTCGAACGCTTTACGCACATGACCAATTTCGATTCGTGGGAAGCAGCCGATCGCTACCAGCGCATGCTCGATCGAAGTGGTATTTCCGCAGAATTGAGACGTCTAGGTATTCAGGAAGGCGACACCGTCAGTATCGCCAGCAAGTCACTGAACTGGGGTGAGCAGGAAGAGGACGAGGCGTACATCCTGCCGGAAGTCATCGACGCACCTGACGATGAGGACGAAGTCTACGAAATCGACGATGCAGGCGAATCGGATATCGCGTTCATGCTCGAATCAGGCAAGCAACGAGCGCCGTAGGATTCGTCAGCATGTGGCAACAGGAACTTCTTCGCAATCTGGAATCGCTGGTGGCAGCTCATCCGTCGATCGATGCCATTCGACCGCATGGTTCTGTTGCCACTGGCGAACTCGACAGCTGGTCCGATCTCGACGTTGTCCTGACTGTGCCGTGCGCCAGGTTGCGGTACGTCTTTCCGGATCTCGGCTGGTTGGCTCCGCTGGGCAGTATCTATGCGATGTCGTCGAATTTCGGCGCTGAAGCCTCGGTGGTTCGGATCGTATTCGAGAATCTCGAGCGGCTCGACATTCGCATCATCCCGGCAGAGCCCGCAACGACGTATCTGCCGTCGGATCGCGGTGCACCGATCCCCCTCACGCCGATTCAGGAACGCACAGCGGTGTTTCTCTTCGAGGCACTGTTGGCCACGGCCAAAATCGGACGCAACGATTTCCTGATCGGAGGTCATCTCGTTCTGAATCTGGAGCGTATGGTGCTCGAACTGGCGATGCTCC
>JBBJOX010000382.1:0-2652 GCA_037724245.1 Thermomicrobiales bacterium
TGTTGCCTTTGCTCTTGCTGATTTTCTCTCCATCGATCTGCAGGAATTCATGCACGTTGATGTTGCTCGGAATCGGAATTCCGGCAGAAAGCAGCAACGCAGGCCAGTAAACGACGTGGAAGCGGATGATGTCCTTGCCTACGACGTGAACTCGATTCGGGTTGTTGAGCCAGTATCGATCGAAGTTCTGATCGTCATCGGCGTACCCGAGGGCGGTGATGTAGTTGCTGAGGGCATCGACCCAAACATACATGACCTGGGTCGAATCGTCGGGGACGGGGACGCCCCAGCCGTGCCCGCGAGTGGATTGGCGCGAAATGCTGAAGTCTTCGAGACCGCTGTTGATGAAGGAGAGCATTTCGGCGCGGCGATGTTCGGGCTGAACGCGAAGGACATTGCTTTCGATGAGTGTTTTGAGCTGGTCCTGATATTTGGAGAGCCGGAAGAAGTAGTTGACTTCGTCGATCTGTTCGGGGGTGGTTTCGTGGATTGGACATTTGCCATCGACGAGTTCATCGAGTTTGTAGAAGCGTTCGCAGCGGATGCAGTACTGCCCCTTGTACTCCTGCGTGTAGATATCGCCGGCATCGGCACAGGCGCGCCAAAGTTTCTGGGCGCCGGGGGTGTGGAGCGGATCGGTACTGGTGCGGATGAACTGGTCGTAGGTGAGATCGAGTGGTCCGACGATGCTCTGGAAAAGGGTGGCGTTGCGATCGACGAGTTCGCGGATGGAGACGCCTTCCTTTTCGGCGGCCTGGACGTTGGTCAGCGAGTTTTCGTCGGTGCCGGAGAGGAAACGGGTGTCATCGCCGAGTAGTCGGTGGTAACGGGCGAGGGTGTCGCACTGAATCGCTTCGAGCGAGAAGCCGATGTGTGGCGTGCCGTTGACGTATGGGATGGACGTGGTGATGTAGTAGGTGGATGAGTTGTGTTTCGTGGTCATGTGGTACCTCATTGGAATGCAAAACGCGCCCGTTAACGTCCGAGGGACGAGGGGCGCGAGGCTCTCGTGGTACCACCCTGGTTCGCTGTCACCTCGCGGCGACGGCCTTGGTGGCTGACCTGCAATCGAGTCATCGCCGGTCCGGTGGCGAGGTTCGATGGAGCTGCGGTCAGCTGTGCCTGATAACGGAGGCGACCGGCTCAATCTACTGTGCGGACGTTAGCGGTGCGGTCACCCTCAAGGGAGTGACCCTGCAGAAGGTGTTGTCCGTGTTCGGTGAGCGGCTCGGAGGGCATGTCAGATTGCTTCGGGGCCGTCTCTCAGCAACACGGCTCGCTGTACCTCGGGAACGCGAATCCTACCGATCCTCGTCGTGGCCTGTTGCAATGGTAGCGTGACGATGGTCGTGGTGGCAATCCGGAATTTTGAATTGGGGTCGTCACGGGGTCCTTCATTCATCGACGATGTGGGAGTTGAAGTAGAAAATTCGGTCGGCGGTTTCAGGATGTTGATTCGTTGTTCTGGCGCGCACACGGAGACATCTACAGGTAATGAATCCGGGGCAACCACGAGGGTTGCACTACCTTTCGGGACTCAGGAGGACGAGTCGGCGGGTTGGCGTAGCAGGGTCGACGGCTACGGGTAGCCGTGTCATGTTCGGAGGTTGAGCTTTACGGGGTCCCATGAAGGAACTACCCCACGAATGAATGGTTTCAGACGTTGTAGTAGGCGGCCACGAGGTTTTCATCCATCGACAGTGCGAAAGCGGAGATACGGGGTTAGGTCGATGGATTCAGGATGACGAATTGTTGGGTCAGGGGAGGATGGATTTGAGTTTGGAGGAGTCGATATTGCCGCCGCTGAGGATGGCGACGGCGGGGCGACCGGATCTGGCACCGACGAGGTTGGCGTTGAGGGCGGCGCAGGCGGCGGCTCCGGCGGGTTCGACGAGGATCTTGGTGCGTTCGAGGATCGACCAGAGCGCGCTCGCAATCTGCTCATCGGTGACGAGGACGACGTCGTCGACATAATGCGCGATGATCGCCTGCGAGAGATCGCCGGCGCGTGGCGCACCGAGACCATCGGCGATGGTGTCGATAATGTCGGCGGCGACGGCGTGGCCAGCATCGAGACTGCGGCGGACGACGTTGGCTCCATAGGGTTCGACGCCGACAACGCGGATATCAGGGCGCTGCGATTTTATGGCGACGAGGATACCGGCGAGGAGTCCACCGCCTCCGGCGGGAACGACGATTGTTTCGACCTCGGGCAGATCCTCGAGGATTTCGAGTCCGACGATTCCCTGTCCGGCGATGACGTGCGGATCATCGTAGGGGGAGACGAAGAAGGCCCCGGTTTCCTGCTGGAACTCGGCGATGAACGGCAGCACGGATTCCATGTTGGGTACGAAGCGAACATCGGCGCCATAGTTACGCATCGCTTCGACCTTTGTCGGGACGGCGGTTTTGGGAACGAAGATGGTGGCTCTGGTTCCGACTTGCCGTGCGGCGAAGGCGATGCCCTGTCCGTGATTTCCGGCGGAGAGGGTGACGATTCCGGCTTTCTTCTGCTGGTCGGTGAGTTGGAGCACTGCGTTGAGGGCACCGCGGGATTTGAAGGATCCGGTGCGCTGGAAGGCTTCGACCTTGAGCCAGAGTTGGGTGTTGCTGAGGTTCCCGAGTGTTTGGCTGGCGATGAGTGGGGTGCGG
>JBBJOX010000383.1:0-2625 GCA_037724245.1 Thermomicrobiales bacterium
ATCGTCAAGGCTGATATTGGCATCCGGGATGGTCGCATCGTTGGCATTGGCAAGGCTGGTAACCCGGACATTCAAGATGGCGTGGATCCGCGACTTATCGTTGGCGTGGGGAACGATGAGCTGGATGTCCAGATATCGATTCACACCGATACGATCAACGAAGCCGGTTTCGTCGAGGACACCATCGCCGCGATCGATGGACGAACGAATCACACCTATCACACCGAGGGCGCTGGTGGCGGTCACGCTCCTGACATCATCAGTATCGCCAGTTTGCCGAACGTGCTGCCGTCGTCGACAAATCCGACCCGTCCTTACACAGTCAACACCATCGAGGAACATCCGGACATGCTGATGGTTTGCCATCATCTCTATCCGAAGGTCCTCGAGGATGTGGCATTTGCCGATTCACGTATGCGCCCGCAGACGATCATGGCTGAGAATATCCTGCACGAACTCGTTGTGTTGTCGATGATGTCCAGCGATTCGCAGGCGATGGGCAGGGTCGGTGAAGTGATCGCCAGAACCTGGCAATCGGCCGACAAAATGAAACGACAGCGCGGACCACTAGCTGCAGACAGCGAGCGCAACGACAACAATCGCGTCAAGCAATATCTCGCCAAATACACGATCAACCCCGCGAACTCGCACGGAATTGCTCATGAGATGGGTTCGATCGAACTTCCATCGGCCCGTCTCTACTCGCTTTTCTGATGACCAACCCATCGGCGTTCCTGATACTGCTCCAGATTTCCGACTCATCGTTTCCAACTGGCGGATACGTGTTTTCGCACGGCCTCGAGTACATGATCAGGACGTGCCTGATCACGAACGCGACCGAATTGCGGGAAGTGGTTTGCGTCCATATCGAGGAGCAAATGTCACGGTCTGACTTACCTCTGGCTCGCCACGTGTTTCTGATCGAGCAGGCAAACCCTATAGCTGGCTTGAGCGGTCTGGATGGGCTGGCCCATGCGCTCAAGCCGGTGCCAGTCTTCCGGGAATCGAGCCAGCGGCTCGGCAAGCGCCTGCTGACCAGCGTCGTCCACACGTTCCCGGATCTTCCACAATGAGCGCGATATCTCGATGCAATCTTCGGGGAGCGGGCGCACGGTCATCATGCCGTCGTTCATGGACCCGTCTACTCGGAACTCGACATCGATCTCAACACAGCACTGCACTCATTTGCCCTGACGTCTGTGCAGGGATATGTCGCTGCTGCAATTCGCCGCTCCTTCATTGGTCAATCCGCCGCTCAGCTGATGCTGGCAGGAATTCACAATGACCTCCTCGCAGCTGTGGCAAATGCAACTGGATGATCTTGCCGGAAGCGCACCGATCATGGATATTTTAAGTCTGGGGCATCGGTCCCTGAACAGCCGACTTTTTGCTTCCTGACGAAAAAGGTTTGTAGATGTCCCGTGCAGTCAGAATCGGTATCGGCGGTCCTTTCGGGACCGGAAAACTGCGCGGGTGTGGCGATTATGTGAAGCCTTACGAGACACAGTCGAGCTCGCTGTCATCACCAACGATATCTATACGCTTGAGGATTCGGAATTTCTGGCGCGCCATGCCGCGCTGACAGTGAACCGGATAATCGGTGTCGAAAGCGGTGGATGCCCGCACTCTGCGATCCGCAACGATCCATCGATGAACGTCGATGCCATTCTCGATCTGGAGCGAAGACACAAGGGACTGGAGCTGATTCTGGCTGAGAGCGGTGGCGACAAACTCTCCGCTACATTCGGTTCCAAACTCGTCGATGCTTCTGTGTTCGTAATCGATGTGGCCGGAGGCGACAAAGTCCCCAGAAAGGGCGGACCCGGCACATCGCGCTCGGATCTGTTGATCATCGACAAGATCGATCTCGCCGAAATGGTAGGTGCCTCACTGGAGGTGATGAAACGGGATGCTACGATTCAATGAGGTGAGCGACCGACCCTGTTCACGAATCTTCGATCTCGAGATGGCCTGACCGATGTCCTGGCCTGGACAGAACATCAGCTGGCAACCTACGCCGGGCTCGCGGCAACGCAACAACCAGGTTCAAGTTGCCAGGCAGACGATGAGTCAGATCGACGTGCTGCGCGCACTCCGGGTTCTTGACGAATCGGCGTTCCCTTTCCGGGACACTGCGTCTCGATGCGGCACAATGGGCCGAAAGAACGGCGCTGATCGAGGTGTCGCAGAGCGCACCGTTCCATATCGGGACAGGATCCGAGCGGCTTGCGGATCGAGGATGCGATGTAATTGTCCAGAGTGTGGGACCGGGGCAACTTCCCGGCGATCGGCTTACCATTGATCTGAGAGCCAGCGAAGGTTCGACGCTGGTGGTTCGAGGACAAAGTGCGATTTGTTTCTTTTCCTCTCCCGACGATCAGGCCGCCATCGCGTGCACCACGCTCCGGGCGCATGGCGACAGTACACTGATATCGATTTCCGGCGAACTCATTCCCTACAGAAATGCAGTTCTCGATTAGAGGACCGAGATCTATCTCGACAGCTCGAGTCGGATCGCTGCCGCAGAAGTCATTGCGCCAGATCGAGTGGGAAACGGCGAGGTTCACGCTTATTCGCGGCTGGATCTTCGGACCCGAATCTGGCTGAACGATGACCTGCTTCTGC
>JBBJOX010000384.1:0-2623 GCA_037724245.1 Thermomicrobiales bacterium
AAACGCGGACTTCAGCTGATGTTCACCAATCGGACCCTGCTCGGCAATGCCGGGATCGATCCGGCGACGGCCAGCTGGACATGGGATACGTTCCGCGATGCCGCGCGCAAGGTGACCGAGGCCGGGGGCGGTGAGTACTTCGGCATCATTCTCGCCGGCATGCAGGTTGGGCGCTGGGCGGAATACGTGCGGAATCTCGGTCGGCTGACCGGTTCGTCCGCTGGTCCCGACGATATCGACTACCGGACCGGTGAGTACGCCTACACCAGCGACGGATATCTGGCGGCAATCGATTTGCTGCTCGCCCTGCGTGATGACGGGGTTGTTTTCCCTGGCTCGATGTCGCTGAACGATGCGCAAACTCGCGCCCAGTTTGCACTTGGTGTTGCCGGGTTCGTCAACGAGGGCGAGTTCAGCATGCCGATCTGGATTCGGGACAACCCGGATCTCGACTTCGGAGTGACCCCGCTGCCGACGCAAAGCGATGCATGGGTTCCGGTGACGTATGCCAACTCGGCAGGTAATCATCAGTGGGTCTATGCCGACAGCAGATATCCGGAACTGGCTGGTGAAATCTTCTACTATCTCGGGTCCGAAGCCGGCCAACTGGCCTTCGTCAGCATTACCGGTGGCAGCGATCCGAGCATCTACCCCACTGCCAACGAGAACGCGCCACTCGACCCGCGCATGCAGGAGGCGTACTCGATCTTCGATGAGCGAATGCGGCTCGGTCCCGACGTTCGCGTCCGCAATCCTCAGGCGAGTCAGATCGCGCTGAACATGACCTCGCCAGCACCGTCCTTCGGCGATGTGATCCAGGGGATCTACACCGGGCAGCTCAGCGATCCTCGCAATGCAAGATCTGAAGGATCGTTCGGAAGTGGCACTGGACGAGGCGATCGTGGCGGCGCAAGCTGCCGGTGCAACGGTCTCCCGCGAGGACTACGTGTTCAGCAACTGGGATCCGACAGTGGATTTCACCGACGCCGATTACACCGCTACCGGGGCCTAGCTTCCCGACGAAAGGTCGACTATGGCGATCTCGATCGCACAACGGACGCGCGATATCAGTGCTCGAGGCGGATCGTCCCCATCCATGGGGGCGCCGGGCAGAAAGAACCTGCGTCGACGCGTGTGGGAAGCGCGATGGTGCTACATCTTCATGGCACCATCGCTCGTCCTCGCGGCCATGTTCACCTTCTATCCCCTCGTCGCTTCGTGGTACTTCTCGTTTCTCGACTGGTCAGGTTTCACCAGCGACAGAACGTGGGTCGGGCTCGACAACTACCGCGAAGTCATCGACGACACCTATTTCTGGGACGCCTATCGCCGAACGTTCCTCTTTATGATCGGCAGCGTGCCGATTCGCCTTATCCTCTCGCTGCTGATCGCAATGATCCTGAACGATGTCGCGCTGCGGCTCGGTCCAATTCTGCGCACGATGTTCTTCATTCCGGTGGTGACGACCGCGGCGATTGTCGGCATCGTGATGACCTTCGTCTTCAGTCCGTTCAACGGGCCGGTCAACGATATCCTCAAGGCTATTGGCTTGATCGACCGCCCGATCGATTTCCTCGGCGATCCCGATACTGCGATGTGGACCGTGGTTGGTGTCCACATCTGGAAGAATTTCGGGATCACGATGATCTACTGGCTGGCCGCCTTGCAGATCGTGCCTCAGGATCTCTACGAAGCGGCGCGGATGGACGGGGCCAATGCCTGGCGACTCTTCCGTGATATCACCATGCCACTTCTGGCGCCGTTTGCGGCGATCATCGCCCTGATCACGATCGTCCAGACACTGCAGGTGTTCCCGATCGTGCAGACGATGACCGGTGGTGGCCCTTTCTTCTCGAGTGAGGTGATGGAGGTGTACATCTACCGCAATGCGTTCGGTGAAGGCGGTATCCCTCGGCTCGGATTTGCCTCGGCAGCCGGTGTGTTCTTCGGGATGACTGTGATGCTGATCGCGATCGTCCAGGGACTCGGCTTGCGCAAGGCCCAGCAGACCCGCAAGGACTTCATTGGGAGCGGGTCATGAGCGTCATCTCCGAAACCCGACCGAAGAAATCCGTGCAGGAAACCGGTCGCGTCAGGATTTCCCTGCTGGGTCGGCTTTACAACCCGAGAGTTCGGGAGGTCGTTTTCACGATCATCCTGCTGCCACTGGCCTTGATTTGGATCTATCCGTTCCTCTGGATGATCTCGGCGTCGCTGAAAACCGACCGCGAAATCTTCCAGGGACTCAGCCTGATTCCGGATTCGTTCCAGTGGAGCAATTACGAACGTGCCTGGGTCGATGCCCGGGTCGGTGACTACTTCGTTAACACATTGATGATCACCCTCTCATCGGTCCTGATCGTCGTCGTGACAACGGCGATGATGGGCTATGTACTTGGGCGCTACAACTTCCCAGGCAAGCGCATTGTCGTCGGGTTCTTCATTGCGACCGTGTTCCTGCCCGAGGGCTACACGATCATTCCGGTCTTCGAGCTGATCAACTGGCTCGGTATCGGCAACTCGATCCTCGGCATCATCCTCGGACAGAGCGGTGGCGCCCATGTCGTTACCATCCTGCTCTTCGCCGGGTACTTCAGCCAGTTGCCGAAGGAACTCGAGGAGG
>JBBJOX010000385.1:0-2621 GCA_037724245.1 Thermomicrobiales bacterium
TGGTTTCAGGTGGTTTGCTTCGGCTCCAGGTTCCACGTCACGGTGCCACGAGCTGGCTGGAATCGCTGAACATCTATCGCTACTCAGTGGATGTCCTTGGAATCGGCCATGACCCTCGGGAAATCGGACTGACGGGCTGGCATCGTCAGTACGCCGAACGCGATCTGCGAGCGATGCTGGACAAGACTGGCTTTTCGGTTCAGCAACTGGAGCGGCACTCCCTCGGACTGGCCGAGTTCCCGAGTCTGGGGCGACTCGTGATTGGTGATTTGCTGAGAAACGACCGGACGACCGGCAAGCGCGTCAAGGATCGACGCGTCGGGCTCGATCGACTGGACAGTTGCCTCCCGGTCGGCCCCCTATCCCGCCGCATTCTCATCGCTGCAACCGCGAACTGATCGCTGAACCGAACGTTAGACCTTATAGGGCCATCAGCAGAATGAAAATCGCGTGCGATTTAGCGGATGCGGTCCATTGTATGTGACCGAGATTCCGTGTTCGCCATTTCCGGCTCACACACCCACGATCGGGAAAATGACCCGCCCTTTTGAAGGGTCATCAGCTTGTCTGTGACCAAGGCAGCGCATCCGCCAACTCCTGCCCTCAACTCCAACGTGCGGGAGCAGGCCGCTCGTAACCACAGGTCAGAGACAAACTCGGGCCCTACATCTTTCACGATCACCTCGCGGTGCTAACGCAAGGATTTTGGTGCCGGAATCGGTGTGTCGACCCGGGTTATGTGGGTATCGACCAGATGCCCGTTTCCGGCGACATTGAGTTCGCGGAAAATCAGCTCGAAGCGTGGTCGGAGTTCTCCCAGAATCGCTGACTTGGTGTCCTCCGGCAGATTCCAAAACTGCTGCTTGAACGGTCCGAATCCCTGCTTCCGCGTTGTGTACATGAACTGGGAGTCCGTCTGCTCCGGCTTTCGTTCCCCCGCATGCGCCTCTGCCAGATGAGCGTAGATTTCGTCACGCAGATCATCGGGGAAGTGCTCACTGTCGTAGATCATGTTCTGGAAAGCGGTCGCCAGATGGACCTCGACGGCATTGGCCTCGGCAAACTTGTTGAACGCTTCCTCGGGCAGGGTCGAGGCACCGTGCTGCACTGCTCCGCCAATTTCATACGCATCCTTGGCGGCCCTCGAGAGATCCTGCAAGGTGGCGAAATCGACACTCACTTCCTTGATCGATCCATCCTCGAGCATGATTCCGCCATGGCTGGTTCCCGTTTGCACACTGACCTTGCTCATGCCGACCAGATCGCGACCGAGATCGCTGCCGCGCCGGGCCAGTTCCTCGATGTACCCGTCGACGAACGCGGTCAGTTCCTCGACCGTGCTGTTGGATTTGCCGACTTCGCCGATCTCGCCACCCACCGAGACGGTCGATCCCGGAAACTCGGCGAGGCGAACCGCTTCGGTCAGTTCCGCCGTGTGCACGTAATTCAGTCGTTGCTGCTCACGTATCGTCGGGAACGAAAGGTCGACCAGTGTCGACGAATCGATATCGATGTTCCCGTATCCGGCACGGACCGCTTCGCTGATCAGATCGCGTACGGCGCCAATTTCTGCGGCAGTATCGTTCTGATATCGCTTCGCATTGGCCTGATAGTGATCTCCCTGAATGAAGACCGGCCCGGTCCACGATTCCTTGATCGCGGCCGCCAGGATATCGGTTGCGTATTCGGCCGGACGTTGCTCCGTATAACCCATCTCAGAACGCGCCAGTTCAAAAATGACCTGTTTCGTGCCCGTGTTGTGGGCCGCCTGGAACACCGTGCGCGCCAGATCGTACGTCATCCCGCGCAGGTTGATCGCCGGGGTCGTGACATTGGCGTACTCGTTGCGACCGGCGGCCATATAGAGCTCGTGAATACTCGCGGTCCAGGCATCGAGATCGGCCGAGGCCGCTCGCACCAGCCAGCGACTGGCGTCCTGCACTGCGTCCTCACCGAAGACCGAGCTGTACACAAGCCGGTCGATTCGGCCATTGCGGAACGCGTCAGGGTCGAGAACGGAAACACTGTCGCTATCGATACGCACGACGTCCTGGAGATCGTGCAACAGCTCTTCAACCGAGAGATAGTGGTCCACCGCCATGGGGATAAGCTCCTTGATGGGACGTTGTGCGTCCGGAATGCGGTTGCTGAAATCTATGCCACCACCATCGCAGAAGGTATGCCGTTGAACAAGAAACGTCCCCCTCATCATATGATCAGGGGGACGTTTACTTAGGCAGTGCGATGAGCTCAGGCGATGGTCAGAACGCCTTCCATGCCGGACTGACGATGGCCTGGAATCGAGCAATAGAATACATACTCTCCCGGGGTTGCATCGGCCGGTACTGTCCAGTCGCCGGTTGTGAGGTTACTCGGCAAATCGACGAGTACACCGCCGAATTCATCGATCGCGAAATTGTGAGGAAGAAATCCGGTGTTCGTGACGGTGATCACCGTTCCAGCGCTGGCGGTGAGGGCGGTTTCACTCCAGACGAAAGGATCGACGGCATCGAGGGCGATTGGTTCGCCACCACCAGCTGGTGCTCCGGCAGCTGGATCTTCTGCTGGTGGAGGAGTGCCTTCAGCCGCGGCCGGAGTTGCGCCCTCCGCCGCTGGTGAGG
>JBBJOX010000386.1:0-2612 GCA_037724245.1 Thermomicrobiales bacterium
CGATGTCCTGATCAACCCACGCGCCGCTTCCGACGTGCTCGGTGCCACCAAGATGGACCGCCCGGAAGACTTCGAGACAAACCCGGTCAATCAAAAGGTTTACCTCGTCTGCACCAACAACCGCGGACGAGCTGTCGATGAAAACGAGGGTGTCGATGCCGCCAATCCTCGGGCCGAAAACACTTCTGGTCACATCATCGAAATCACCGAGACCGACGACGACCATGCGAGCCTGACGTTCGAATGGGAAATCTTCCTGCTCGCAGGCGATCCGGCCGACGAGTCGACCTACTTCGCCGGATTCCCGAAAGAGTCGGTCAGCCCCATCGCATCGCCGGACAACATCACGTTCGATGCTATCGGCAATATCTGGATCTCCACCGATGGACTTCCAAATACCCTCGAAGGCAACGACGGTCTGTTCGCGACCACGGTCGAAGGCAGTGAACGCGGCAACCTTCGTCAGTTCTTCAGCTCGGTCAATGGAGCTGAAGTCTCCGGTCCGGTCTTCAACACAGACGGCACTGCACTCTTTACGGCTGTTCAGCATCCGGGAGAAGGTGGCACATTCGAGGAGCCAGTCACACTCTGGCCAGATGGCGTCGGCGTCACTCGACCGTCCGTGGTCCTGATCACCAAGGACGATGGCGGAACAATCGGTCAGTAACAACAAGTCCCACCTTACCGGGATGCAGAAGGACCTCCGCCGATGGGCGGAGGTCTTTTTGCACTGAGAGTCGATTTCAGTCGCGCCTAAGCCCTGAAGTGATCGAAGGCTCCGGTATCCACATCGGACTCCTGGCCGGTGGTGTCAATGAGTACAATCCCGCCCGGCGATCCAGCCACAACCTCTCCAATCACGGTGATCGTCGATCCGACGACTGCGGCGGCATTGGTCAATCCGGACCGCAATGCTGGTGGGAACGTCAGCAGGAGTTCGTAATCCTCACCGCCCGCGGTGCCAAGTTCGAACCAGTGGTCCGGAAACAACGCACGAACTGCCGCCGGGATCGGAACGAGATCCTGCTCGATCCTTGCGCACACACCACTCTGGTAGAGCAACTTCGGCAGATCGCCAAACAGTCCGTCGCTGAGATCCATCGCCGCAGATACTCCGTGCTTCCAGAGCATTTTGCCGAAATCGAGCCGAGGTTCGGGTCTCAGGTGCGATGCAATCAGCATCCCGGCGGTGGATGCGGTGCTGTCCCCGGATTCGAGCAGCGCCAGACCTGCAGCCGAAGCGCCGAGCATGCCAGAAACCGCGATCAGATCGCCTTCATGCGCACCACTTCGCCGAATCTCCTGACCCGGCACCACTGAGCCAAATGCCGTCAGATCGAGAAAGAGCGCATTCCGCGAACGAACCACATCGCCACCGCAAACAACTACGCCATATCGCAGCGCGAGATCGCCGAGCCCTGCATAGAGCTCGACCAGATCGCTGACGCGCTCCTCACCGGTCAGCCCCAGTGTCAGCACCACCCCGAGCGGACTCGCCCCCATCGCCGCCAGATCAGAGAGATTGACCGCCAGCAGCTTGTGCCCCAGAGACCTCCAGTCTGTCCAGTCCAGCCGGAAGTGAACTTTGTCCACCATCGCGTCACTGGTGACGACCAGAGACTGGTTCTCCGGCAGGCGCAGAACGGCAGCGTCGTCGCCGATCCCGAGCACGACATCCGATCCTCTTCGAACGGGCGTCGGCAGAGTCAGTCGAAGGATATCGATCAACCGAAACTCACCCATATCTCGAACAAGTTCCGTCGAATCGGCATCACTACTCATGGCAGCACCTTGTGTATGTCGCTGAAGAGGGCATCATTCATGCATCACAGTGAGAATACGTTGATTTTCACTTTCCCAAAGGAGTTCCCGTGACCGATAGCGGACTACGACCACCACATATTGAATCGTCCGATCGTCGCGTGATCATCGCCTTCAACAATGTCACGATCGCCGAAACATCCCGTGCCCTGCTCGTGCTCGAGGATGGCCATCCACCCAGTTGGTACATTCCTCCGGAAGATGTACGGGTCGAACACCTGCAAAGGGAGCAAACGATTACCTTTTGCGAGTGGAAAGGATTCGCTCACTACTACACGATCGACGTGGATGGCAAGAAATCACCAGCGGCAGCCTGGGGTTATTCCGATCCAAACAGCGAGTATCTCGGGATCAAGCATCACGTCGCGTTCTACGCGAACCGGGTCGACACCTGCACTGTCGATGGCGTGGCGGTGATTCCCGAAGGCGGAGAGTTCTACGGTGGCTGGATTACCGCCAACGAGTAGGCTCTACCGTCGGGACATGCCTGTCAGTGGTACCTTTAGGCGCATGAAAACGACGACTTTTTGCCAGACTTTCAATCAATGCGGGCACGTGCAAGGAACCGGATCGTGAACAGCCACGATCCAGACATCGATCACTCCAACCTTGCTACGAGCACGGAAGTTCCGGTTGAACACACGCCGGCGGAACCACCGATCAAACCCGTCGATCCCGCGATCGAGGCAGAGATCGCCCAGTTTGGAGTGCTCTATCCATTTCCACTGGATACGTTTCAGAAGGAAGCAATCCGAACGTTCCTCGAAGGCGATTCTGTCATGGTCGCCTCG
>JBBJOX010000387.1:0-2605 GCA_037724245.1 Thermomicrobiales bacterium
TCGCCGGGGGATGCTTCGTTGCGGCTCAGAATGACGGAGATGGTCGGCGCCCGACAACTGGAGCGACTTCTTCGGCTGGGACGTGCAATGCGCCCGCCACGCTCAAACCAGTACACTGGGTATGTGCGTGCGGCGGGCTGATCCTTCGTGCCTCAGGATGACCAAACCGGGGGGTTCGTAGGAGACATAAAACCGACTCTCCCGGTGATGGGGAGAGTCGGTTTTATTCGTTGATGGGGAGGCGGGGTTACTTCTCTTCGTGGTATTCGGTTTCGGTGTTGACGGACCAGATGTTGGCCTTGTCCTCGCGGCCGGAGACGATGTTGTCGACGGCGGTCATGGCGGTCAGCATCGAATGGTCGGCGTTGTTGTAGCGGTGCATGCCGTTGCGTCCGAGCAGGAAGAGGTTCGGGTAGCGATCGACGAATTCGCGAATTTCGTCGAATCGATCGTCGGTGCCGAAGTAGGCCGGGTAGGTTTTCTTCACATGGACGACAGTGCCGTCCAGCACATCCTTCAGGTCGATGATGCCGATCGAGGCGAGTTCCTTCGTTGCAAAGTCGAAGAAGTCCTCGTCCGACTTGCTCCAGAGCTCATCGCCTTCGGTGCAAAAGTATTCCATTCCGACCCAGACGGTGTTCGGATCGGCAACAAGATACGGGCTCCAGTTGTTGAAGATTTGCAGTCGGCCGAGTTTGACGGATCGTTCCTGAATGTAGATCCAGTTATCCGGGATCAGGTTGGTTGGGCCAACGCCATCGGGCAGATCGAGGCGCTTGAGCAGGACGCCAACGGTGATGAAATCGCGATACATGAGGCCTTCGGATACGTGCTTTATCGTTTCCGGGGCGTAGGGCTCGAGGTTGCGAATGAGTTCGTTAACTGGCTGGGTCGAGAAGAAGTAATCGCCGGTCACTACTTCTTCCACGCCGGTTTTGGTATCGAGGAGAGTGGCGCTGGTGATCTTGCCGTCGGTGACGGCCAGCTGGTTGACGCACTTGTTCAGGTGGACCTGCCCGCCAGCGTCCTGAACCTTGCGGGCCACAACTTCCCAGATTTGTCCCGGGCCGTATTTTGGGTACATGAAGCGCTCGATCAGGCTGGTTTCAACTTCCTTCTGATCGATGCCTTTGGATCCGCGATTCTTGAAGGGCTTGGTCACTGCGTGCTTGATCGCGCCGCCGATCGAGAGCCCCTTAATGCGCTGCGCGCCCCAGCTCGGATCGATGTCCGAGGTATCGACACCCCAAAGTTTTTCGGTGTAGTCCTTGAAGAAGGTTTCGTAGAGTTCGGTGCCGAACCGGTTGATCATGAAATCCTCGAGGGATTTCTCCGGTTTGATCGGGCGGATGCGAGCCTTGGCGTAGCCGAAGCCGATCTTGGCGATGCGAAAAGGACCGAGATTGCGAATGGTATTCAGGTTCAGTTCGACCGGATAGTCGAAGAACTTGCGGAGGTAGTAGATGCGCGAGAGGCGCTCGCGGATCAGCATTACCTCATCGGTGTTGTCCGGATTCGGCCCGGTTGGTGAGAGTGAGACGCTGCGACTTCGCCGTCGGTAGGTGATATCGAACGTTTCCTCAACTGTGCCGGTGGTTCCCTGGATCGGGAGGATCTTCTGCCACCATTCCATGACCCGGTCGGATTTGGAAAAGAAGCGATGGCCACCGATGTCCATTCGGTTGCCCTTGTAGGTGATCGTTTGCGAGATGCCTCCGAGGGCGTCGCTCGCTTCGTACACGATTGGGACGATATCCGTCCGCTCGAGGAGTTCCAGCGCTGCAGTCAGGCCCGCAGGACCGCCCCCGATGATGATTGCCGTTTGGTTAGCCACAGGTATATCCGAACTCCCTCGTACGATGTTACGTCCGTCTTGTAGATTGAACCATTATTTGGCTCCCGGATGTCGGAAAAATTGGTTCGTTGTGCCTGATGGGGCAGGATCTAGCAGTGTTCTCATTGTTCCCTCGGCACGCAAACGCCTTGATTCACCACTGGTTTCCCTGTACAATTGGGCTAAATCAGAACATGTGTTCTTAGTTCATCCTGCCGTATCATACGAACAGTACGATGCCCAACGAACACGTTCTGGAGATCGCCGTCGGAGTCTCCCGGGACACCGTCAACATGCAGCGCAGAAGCGCGGTCCTGATGGCTTCAGGTCATCGAGACAACCAGGAAGGGCTGTTTCCCACATGGAAGAACGAACCAAGTCTGTCGACCTCGCTATCGCCCAGATCGAACGCCAGTTTGGCAAGGGCTCGATCATGAAGATGAAGCCGGGCGAAGTCAATCCAATGCAGATCGACAGCATCCCAACCGGGAGTATTGCGCTGGATCTGGCACTCGGAATTGGCGGCGTGCCTCGTGGGCGAATTGTAGAGCTGTACGGTCCGGAATCGTCTGGCAAGACGACGCTGGCCCTGCACATTATCGCCGAGGCACAAAAAATGGGCGGTCTGGCAGCGATTGTCGATGCCGAACATGCGCTGGATCCGCTGTATGCGCAGCGACTTGGAATTAATCTCGATGAATTGCTGATTTCGCAACCGGACACGGGCGAGCAGGCGCTGGAGATTACGGAAACGCTGGTCCGATCCGGTGC
>JBBJOX010000388.1:0-2575 GCA_037724245.1 Thermomicrobiales bacterium
TCATGTGCCACCCCGTTGTGCTGTCCCTTGCCGCAGTCGAGAACTACATAGTTGACTGGTTGTTCGATTTCCTCGGCAGTCCGCCAACACAGTTGGTCCTTGGGGCATCTACTGTAGGAGTTGTTGGATACTTCACATCCTCAGTCAGGCAGAATGTGGATTTTCGATACGCAAGTCAGGCATTGTCTTCTCACCTATTCGGTTAGTTGACGGAGCAGTCTCCCCGAGATTTTCCGTTCAATATCGATCCACCCACCGTGTCGCTCCTGACCTATTCCGCTATTCCACACCTGTTCGAACCCGGAATTCTTCGGCTGCCAAAGGAAACGCACTTACTGAGGCATCTGGCGGTTCTCGAAGCAGCGATCAACGACTACAACCTGGCAGTACGGAACTACGACGATGCCTGGTCTTCCGGTTAGCCGCAGTGAATATACTCAGATCCGCCATGTTGCAAAGCAACATCGACTTCACGAATGCTCATCTGGACGTCATGAACGTAATCAGGGAAATCTATACCCCTCAAAATGGAGAGGTTATTTCCGAGCCAGATTTGGTGAGTCGCCCGCACATCTGGCAGCCTATCCATCCGGGTTAGTCCCGTAGAATTCGATCCGTGGGTCGACAAAAACAGTTGTTATTCTGAGGCGCAGCGAAGAATCCCCGACAAAGCCTCGTGCGTAACCGGACAATTTATGCTCAAAGAACTACCAGCTTGGTTGAGGTGAATGTCCGTTGCTCACTACAAGTTGCTACTTCACGACGAAGTTGAGCAATCGGTTCGGGACGAAAATAACTTTCACGATCGATTTGCCATCCAGATACTCCTGTACCTTTTCGAGCGTTTGAGCGGCCGCGACGACAACATCCTGATCACTGTCGCTTGGCACCAGTACCTTCTCGCGACCCGTGCCGTTGATTTGAACCGGAATTTCCGTCATTCGATCGGTCGCGAGTTCCTCATCGTAGATCGGCCACGACTGCTTGTGAACCGAGAATGGATTGCCCAGCCGGAACCACATCTCTTCAGCAATGTAAGGAGTCAGAGGCGCCATCAGCAGGGTCAGGGTTTCCGCTGATTCACGCCAGACCGGATGCCCGGACACTGGCGACTCACGTTGCTTGACCAGTTCATTCGTGAGTTCGATCAGGGCGGCGACTGCCGTGTTCAGCTGAAATCGATCGATATCGGCAGTGACTCGCTTGATCGTCCGGTGCAGCAATGCTCGAAGTGTGGCAACTGCATCAACAGTCGCCTC
Source organism: Thermomicrobiales bacterium (assembly GCA_037724245.1). GTDB lineage: Bacteria > Chloroflexota > Chloroflexia > Thermomicrobiales > UBA6265 > JBBJOX01. Next base: position 1,260 of record JBBJOX010000388.1, read on the forward strand.
GCCTGTCGGTTTTTGCTCGCCTACTGTCGATACGATCTGGAAGGCACGGCGCATGAACCGCTCCATACCGGTGATTCCACGATCATTCCATGGACCACCCTGCTCCCAGGGACCAAGGAACATCAGGTGGAGTCGCAAGGCATCGGCACCGTAGGTTTCGACCAGATCGTCTGGCCCAACCTGCGTTCCGCGACTCTTGCTCATCTTGATCCCTTCCTCGGAAAGGATCATGCCCTGGTTACGCAGTCTGCGGAATGGCTCTGAATGATCGACGAGACCGATATCCCGAAGAAATTTGGTGAAGAAGCGCGCGTACAACAGGTGAAGAATCGCGTGTTCGATTCCACCGCAATAGAGATCGACCGGAGTCCACGCTTTTGCCTTCTCCTTGTCGAACGGTGCACTGTCTTGATGCGGACTCGTGTAGCGATACCAGTACCAGGACGAATCGACGAACGTGTCCATCGTGTCCGTCTCACGACGAGCCGGGCCACCACAGCCAGGACATGTAGCCGCCAGAAACGACTCATGACTGATCAATGGGCTCTGGCCAGTCGGCTGAAAATCGGCATCCAGTGGCAGGACGACCGGTAACTGATCTTCCGGGATCGGCACCATGCCGCAGGCATCGCAGTAAACAACCGGAATTGGCGTGCCCCAGTAGCGTTGTCGGGCGAACAGCCAGTCCCGCAGCCGGAACGTCGTCTTTGCCTCTCCCCGGCCCTGAGCATCGAGTCGCGCGATCAGATCAGGTACCTCGTCGGGCACTCTGGCGCCATCGAACTCGCCAGAACGGACAAGCGTGCCCTCGCCGTGATAGGCAGCTGTCATCGTGTCCGCATCCAGCTCCGCTTCGTCCGGCTGAATCACCACGCGGATTGGAAGATCGAATGCCCTCGCGAACGCAAAGTCCCGGTCATCATGGGCTGGCACGGCCATAATTGCGCCAGTTCCATATGAGGCGAGAACGTAATCGCCGATCCAGATTGGAATGCGCTCCTCGGTGAGTGGATTGATTGCGTACGCTCCGGTAAAAACGCCGGTTTTCTGGCGGGCGGTATCCGTCGAAAGTCGGTCGATTTCCGACGTGTTCCGCGCCAACGTGACGTATTCAGAGACATCGCTTCGTCGGTCGTCGGAGGTGATTTTCTCTACCAGCTCGTGTTCGGGCGCGAGGACCATGAAGGTGGCACCAAAGACGGTATCGGGGCGAGTCGTGAAAACTTCGACGTCGTCGCCCGATTCCAGATGGAAAACGAGGTTGGCGCCGGTCGACTTGCCGATCCAGTTGCGCTGCATCGTCTTGACGCGATCGG
>JBBJOX010000389.1:0-2573 GCA_037724245.1 Thermomicrobiales bacterium
ATCAGGTCGAGCGTTGCCTCATCCTGTGGTGCCGTAATCGGGATCGCCTGAAGGACTGCCGTGTTACTGCTTTCGTTGTAGTTCGGCGGCGAGACGAAGGCGACATTTTCCGTACCGCTGATCGCAGCCGTCAACGTGTCGATCGCGGCCGGATCGAGCGCGTTGTCGCTCTCGACAACAACCAGCAGCGGACCGTTCGTTCCCGGACCAAACCCTTCGGCAACGAGATCGTAGGCCTTGCGGGTTGTGGTATCTGCTGCGTTGGTCCCGGCATCAGCCGAGCCAAGCTGCGCATTGAGGATGGCCGGTGCCGCCAGCGCTCCGAGAATGATCAATCCACCAACGAACCAGAGTGCCGGTGCCTTCTGAATCAGCGTCGTCAGCTTGCTGCCAAACGTCTTTTCCGTCGGTCGATGCCTGTTCGGGACAAATGCCCAGCGGTCCATTGCCCCGCCCAGCAGTGCTAGCAGAGACGGCATCATGCCTACCGCGATGGCCATGGAAAGCACAACGGCGACGGCGCCACCGAAGCCGAGCAACCCGATGAACGGGATGCCAATCACGAAGAGACCGAGTAGCGCAACAACAACGACCGTACCAGCAAAGAGCACGGCCCGCCCCGACGTATCGGTGGCGGTAATCGCCGCCTGTTCGATCGAACGGCCAGCTGCCCGTTCCTCGCGGAACCGGGTGATGATGAAGAGCGAGTAATCGATACCAACACCGAGCCCCATCATCGTTAGCAGCGCAGTCGTGATCGAGGAAAGATCAATGAACGAAGCCAGAATCGTCGTGATCAGGATCGACGTACCAACCCCGATAATCGCCGTCACGATCGGTAGACCCATCGCAATGATGGAGCCGAACATGATCAGGAGAATGACGATCGCGGCGATGATGCCGAGAATTTCGGAAGATCCAGGTTCCGGAACTTCCTGAACCACCTGTCCCCCGACTTCAGTCTGGAAGCCATCGACGCTCGATTCCTCTACCAGATGGAGCAAGGCGTCGACACTTGAGACGTCGAGTTCGACCCCGGCGACCGCGTATTGAACGGTCGCGTAGGCAATCGTCCCATCCGGCGAAATTGTTCCGCCATCGAACGGCGAAATCACCGCGATCACTTCAGGAAGTGCCGCCGCTTCGGTCACGAACGTCGTGATCTTCTCGGTCGTTGCCGGATCTGCGATCCCGGCATCACTCTTGAATACGACTTGCGCACTGTCTCCGGCTGCAACCGGAAACTGGTCCTGCAGCGTATCGAGCGCCTGCTGTGATTCCGCACCTGGAACCGTGAAATTATCGACGAAGGATCCGCCCATCGAGGCCGCAAGACCAGCGAGGATCACAATGACGACGAGCCAGCCACCCAACACCTTCCAGGGGTTGTGCGTTGCGAATTTGGCCCATCTTCGTAATGGTCCGGAGCGAGCTTTCGGAGTTGATGCCACGGTGCTACCTTTCTGCGATCGAAACGATGTGTCACTGCTACAAGGTGGATGACGAAATAGCGGTCGATCGGGTGGCCCGCCCTCTCGACCTCGTGTAGAATACTAAACGTTCACTCAGTAATCAAGTGAGGTCTTCAGTGTCATCCGCTTCCACTCCCAAAACCACGCAGGGTCGCGACCTCCTGATTCAGGTCGCACGGCGACTTTTTCTCGAACGCGGGTACACGAATGTCTCGATTCAGCAGATCGCCACTGAAGCCGAGATGACCAAAGGTGCACCGTATTACCACTTCGCCAGCAAGCAGGATCTCTTCATCCAGGTATCGATGGGCATCATTGCAGACGTGCGGGACACTCTCAACAGCGCCATGCAAACCGAGGGGTCATTCCAGCAACGCCTGGAAAGCGCCACTATTGAGGCCGTTCGCTCGATCTCCGGAGATTTCTCGCAGTGGTTTTCCGACATGTTCCGCGAAATCGACAAGGCCTCGATGCAGCAGGCGATCACTGAGGAATTCGGATTCAGGGTGCTACCGAACTTCTTTCTGCCCTTGTTCGAGGCGGCCAAAGCCAATGGCGACATCGGGAGAGTCTCTCCCGATGTCGCCGCTCGGGTCTATTTCATGTTGCTCAAGTCAACGATCGATACCTGCGGTCACGGGTCAGTCGAGTACCCCGGGTCCGAGCTGGGTGTCGACACCGAACAGCTCGTCCGCGAGGTCATCGACATCTATTTCAGGGGTATCGCCTGATCACATCGCAGACGACAACTCGTGCGTACCCGACGCAACCGTGTGGACGGTAGAACCCAGAACGACCTCTGCCGTGCAGTTGGCGGGAATCTCCACACGGAGTCGGATCTGGTCGCCGTCGTGATCCCATCGCGTCGCGATCCGCCCTCGAATACTGTCGTACGTCGCCTCGGCAAACGTCAGCGAGGGATCAATCCGTGGCTCGATCCGGATCTGCTCGAATCCGGTACTTTCGCTCGACTGACCGATGCCTGCGACCGAACGAAAGATCCACTCTCCAACTGACCCCAGCGAGTAGTGATTGAACGAGTTCATCGCCGGAGTCTGGAATCCCTTGTCCTCGGTCCAGCCATCCCAGCGCTCCCAGATC
>JBBJOX010000390.1:0-2572 GCA_037724245.1 Thermomicrobiales bacterium
TTCGAGGAGATATAGAAATCGTCTGCCTTGACGTAGGACGCGACGCGAATGATCGCGTCGCGGTCCAGCATCAGGGCACCAAGTACGGATTGCTCTGCTTCGATGTTATGGGGTGGCAGGCGCTCTGCAGATTCCAAACAGACGGCTCCAGGTGTTGACGATGAGGCCGTTTACCCGTTTGACGCGCGGGGGAGTGGTCTCGCCAGGCCGCAGGTGGCCCTTGATTGCGAAGACGAGATAGATTGCCTAGGCTTCGGCAGTTGCCTCAGCAGTCTCGTCGGTCTGAGTTTCCTCTGTCGATTCGGCAGCAGCTTCCTCGACGTGCTCACCTTCGATGACAACGATGATCTGTGGTCGCAGGCGGCCAACGATGTGCACGGAAACGGTGTGCTCACCGATGGAGCGAAGCGGATCCTCGAGCTGCACACGTCGTCGATCGACTTCTTCTCCGACCTTTGCTGAAAGTTCACGGGCGACATCGGCTGCGGTGACGGAGCCGAACAATCGGCCCTGATCGCTGGCCTTGGCGGTGAAGACAAGCCGGGTCCCGGCGATCTTATCCGCGAACGACTGCTGCTGCTCTTCCTGCCGGAGGACCTTGCGTTCCTTGACAGCCAGGTTGTGCGTGGCGACCTTGATTTCGGCATCGGTGGCAACAACTGCAAATCCCTGTGGAATCAGGAAGTTGCGGGCATACCCGTTGGCGACGGTTTGAATGGAACCGGACTCGCCGAGTTTCGGCACATCCTGGCGGAGAACAATCTTCATCGAACAGACCTTCCAGTGGTGGAGTGTTGTGTGAGCTAATCAGCACAAAAATGCACACCGGCGCTGCTCTGATGCGGCGACCGGTGCGAACGCTCTTACATTTCAGCAGCAATTGTACGTTTTCGACCGTCTCATGGCAAACATCCGATGTCGCCAGAATTGGTCGCGGCTTCGCATCGTATGTTGCCTCGTATGGAGCCGGGCGGGATACTGTTCAGGAAAGCACATGCGGCAATCGAGAAAGTGCATCCATGGAACGCAGTCATCTTCTCAGGGAACTCGAACGAATTGTCGGACCGATGTATGTGCGGCATCGTCCGGTTGATTTGATGGTCTACGCCTACGACGGATCCGTTGAAGGGGCAGTCGATCTGGCGGCGCCGGCAGCAGTTGTATTGCCAGCATCGACTGATGAAGTCGTCCGGATCGTGAAGCTGGCCTACGCCGCCGGAATGCCAGTAACAGCGCGAGGTGCAGGAACAGGACTCTCTGGTGGTGCGGTGGCGCAGGCTGGTGGACTGATCATCGCGCTGACCAGAATGGACCGGATTCTCGATGTCGATCCCATCGATCGCACGGCACTGGTTCAGCCAGGTGTGGTCAATCTCGAGCTGACTGAAGATGTGGCGAATCTGGGCTTGTTCTTTGCTCCTGATCCGTCGAGCCAGAAGGCCTGTACGATCGGCGGGAATGTTGCAGAGAACTCGGGTGGACCGCATTGCCTCAAATACGGAGTGACCACCAACCATATTCTGGGACTGGAAGTGGTGCTGCCCGATGGACAGGTGATCTGGACCGATGTGGCACGAGACGGATTCGCCGGGCTCGATCTGACCGCGGCGTTGGTTGGTTCCGAGGGCATGTTCGGAATCGTGACCAAGGCGCTCGTGCGGCTCACCCAAAAGCAACCGGCGACTCGCGTCATGCTGGCGGCGTTCGATTCGATGGAAGCGGCTTCGGCTGCGGTGACGAATGTGATCGCTGCGGGCAATCTGCCGGCGGCACTGGAAATGGTCGATAACCTGACAATCCAGGCGGTTGAACCGGTCTATCACGCCGGGTATCCACTCGACGCGCAGGGTGTACTGCTGATCGAGGTCGATGGTCACCCGCTCGATGTCGAGGAGACGTCGAGAGAAGTCGAATCGATTTGCCGGGCCGCCGGATCGACAACCTACCGCCAGGCGGATTCGCAGGCGGAGCGCGATCTCCTGTGGAAAGGTCGCAAAATGGCCCTGGCCGCCATGGGTCGATTGGCTCCGAACTACTACCTTCACGACACCGTGGTTCCGCGAACGCGACTGGCCGAAACGCTGACGGCAGTCGAACAGATCTCGGCAGAGTACAAGTTGCCGATTGCGAACGTGTTCCACGCCGGCGACGGGAATCTCCATCCGCTGATGTTGTTCGATCGAAGAATTCCCGGCGATACCGAGAAAGTGCTTGAAGCGAGCCATCACCTGATCGAGGCGTGTATCGCGCTCGGTGGTGCCTTGTCCGGCGAGCATGGCATCGGCACGGAGAAACGTGGCTACATGACACTTGTTTACAGCGATGACGATCTGAGATCGATGGCCGGTTTGAAACGTGCTTTCGACCCGGAAAATCGTTTCAATCCCGAGAAAGTACTCCCGAAAGGCTACGTCTGCAGTGATATCAAAGCGCTCCACCTGGAGACCATGGCCCGGAAACATGACATTGTTCCGGTGTAATGCGTTGTGAAGATTCCTGTTGAACATGCGCGTCCTGCTAACGTTGAAGATGTTGCAGCAATCCTGAGAGAAGCCAACCATTTGCGGTCAAC
>JBBJOX010000391.1:0-2557 GCA_037724245.1 Thermomicrobiales bacterium
TTGCGGCGTTCGATTGACGGTGCCGCGAATTGAGGGAGTATAGCCGAGTGCTCGTGTCACACACTGTCCGGATATTACATAATAGAACGGACAACGCTGACGAGCTTGCCCTGAATTTCGATGTTGTCTGCCCGGGTGTAAATAGGATCCATCGTGACATTTGCTGGTTGCAACCGGACCCGATCACCTTCAAGGTAAAATCGCTTGAGCGTGGTCTCTTTTTCCTCGCGAAGCCAGACGGCAACTGTCTCGCCGTTTTCACAGGTTTCCTGATGTCGCAGAACCACGATGTCACCATCGTTGATCAATGCATCGACCATCGAGTGACCCTTGACGCGAAGTGCGAAGAGACTTCGACCACCGTCCGGAGCAAGTTCCGGGCTCAACTGAATTACATCATCGATGGTTTGCGAATCTTCGGGGACGGGAATTGGAAGACCGGCGGCGATCTGACCAAGGACCGGAATCTCGATAACATTGGAACGAGCTGGCATTCGACCGACGAGTTCGATTCCGCGGGAAATATTGCGGTTGCGTCGAATCAGGTCGCGATCTTCCAGCACTTTCAGGTTGTAGTCCACGACACTGGTCGAGGATATGGTGAGTTGGTGCTGGATATCGCGGATCGTAGGCGGGTAATCGTTTTCATCGAGGAATGAGGCGATGTAATCGAGGATTGCCTGCTGGCGGCGAGAGAGTTCTTTCACGGAATCCTTCTTCCAATCGCCACAAGAGCGAGATGGCATCGACGAAGTAGTGCAACTGCTGCCAGTATAGGTACGAACAAGTGTTCGTGTCAATGCCTGAAACGGTGGAAGTACGTCAGTCACAGCCGCAGAATACGTTATCGCCGACATTTCACAACGTTAGTATGTTTCCACGATCAGGACAGTTAATCATGCATCGAGAATCAATAGACAATCAGCAACTGCTTCGGAAGCTCGAGTTCGACCAGATTCTTCAGAAGCTGGCCACGCATTGCCATTACAGTGTGGCCGCCCACCGGGCTGGCGAAATTGGCCCGTCCGGCGATCGCAAGATCGTTTCCTATCTGCTCGACGTGACGTCGGAGGCCGTCGATCTGCTGACGTACTTTCCCGAAGTCACTGTCGGTGGGGCCAGGGATATCCGGGATTACGTCGAAAAAGCCGAGAAGGGGGGGCGCCTGCAGCCGGCTGAACTCCTGATGGTGGCGGATACGCTCGGGGCGGGCAGGGAACTGCGGAAGTTGTTCACGCGCTTACCCGATGCCGAAGATCGATTCCCCAATCTGCTGGAGTTTGCGCGTGACATCGCCAACTTTTCCGGATTGGAAACAGACCTGAACCGGGCGATCGGGCCGCGCGGCGATGTTCTCGATACCGCCAGCGAGGAACTTGGCCGGATTCGACGGGCGATTCGGGTAGCCCACAGCCGCCTGATGGATCGACTGAACAGCATGATTGGCGGCAGCCGGTTCGGATCGGCTTTGCAGGAAAATATCATCACGATTCGTGATGGAAGGTATGTGATTCCGGTCCGTGCGGAATCGCGGAACATGGTTCGAGGCATCGTCCACGATACGTCAGCCAGCGGGCACACACTGTTCATTGAGCCATTCGATGTTGTCGAACTCAACAACCGTTGGCGGGAACAGCAGATTCTCGAAGAGCGGGAAATCGAACGGGTTCTCGACATGCTGAGTGCCAGGATTGGTGATCAGGCCGCCGAAATCAGCCGAATGATCGAGGCAATTGCTGCTATCGATCTGGCGATGGCCAAGGCGCGGCTGGCATTTGCGATGCAGGCGAACCGACCGACGGTTTACCAGGCAGCGCCGAACGCAGGTCGCGACGCGCAGGCATCTGGTCACCCCAACGCCTACATCCGACTCGATCAGGCGCGGCATCCACTGCTCAACCAGGACACTGTGGTTCCGACGACAGTAGAGCTGGGCAGGGACTTCCGAGTGCTCCTGATCACTGGTCCGAACACAGGCGGCAAAACGGTTGCGCTGAAAACGATTGGGCTGTTGACGCTGATGGCGCAGACCGGATTGTTCATTCCGGCCGAGGACACGTCGGTGATCAGCGTGTTCGGAGCAGTGTTTGTCGATATCGGAGATGAACAAAGCATCGAACAAAGCTTGTCGACATTCTCATCGCATATGAAGAACGTGATCGCGATGTTGCGACTGGCTGGGGCAGATAGTCTGGTTTTGCTGGACGAACTTGGAGCAGGTACCGATCCGGTCGAGGGATCTGCTCTGGCCAGGGCGCTGATCGATACCTTGCTCAAACGAAAGTCAATGGTTGTCGCCACAACCCATTATTCCGAGGTCAAGGCGTATGCCTATGCCACGAGGGGCGTCGAGAATGGAAGTGTCGAGTTCGATGTGGCGACCCTGGCACCAACGTACCGGTTGACGGTGGGTATTCCGGGTCGTTCCAATGCGCTGGCAATTGCTTCGCGGCTTGGAATGCCAGCCGATATCGTCGAGAAGGCCAGGCTCATGCTCGAGCCGGGGGATGAACGGGCCGAATCCCTGATCGACGACATACGGAGTCGACGTGACGAG
>JBBJOX010000392.1:0-2525 GCA_037724245.1 Thermomicrobiales bacterium
GCTCACACGCAGGCTGATGTTGATCACACGTTGGCCGCATTCGAGAAATCAGTCATCCGGCTCGAAGCTCAGGGCGCGTTCGGCTCCTGAGCCGACCAGTTCTGGACCATGTGACGGTAAGCCTCTTCAGTATCGATATCGGGTGGGAGGTCTGCTTCTCCGGAATCGACCTCCACCACCTTGTCTCCGTAGCGCCTGAGAATACTTCTCGCTCCTTCGTCTCCGGTCACTTCCAGTAACTCCGGAAGCACCCGCTCGTCGAAGATCACCGGGTGCGATCGATGTGTCCCGTATCGGGCGAGGGCTATCGGTGCGTCGGATTCCGACCAGGCCGATATCACCCGATCGATGACTGTGCTGCGTGTCGAAGGTTGATCCACCAGCATCATCACCACAGCATTTCGCTGATCCGGGGAAACTTCGAGCAAATCCTGAGCCGCTTTGATACCGGCGACGAGTGACGTCCCCTGCCCATCGCGATACTCGGGATTCCTGACGATAGCGATGTCGCGCCCCTGAAGAACCGCCTCAATTGCATCTGCGCCGTGGCCAAGGACGACGAGGACGTGATCGACCGAGGACACCAGAACACGATCCACGACGTGCTCAATCACGGTCTGCTCACCGAGCTGGAGCAACTGCTTGGGACGTCCCAACCGCGACGACGTTCCAGCCGCCAGAATGACGGCGACAATCATGCCCGAATCGCTCCACTGGCGGCGGCCAGCGAGGTTCCCGCCCGGCCGTTTCTGACCGCAATGATCTCGGCCAGAATACTGATCGCCATTTCTTCCGGCGATTTTCCGCCAATATCGAGACCGATCGGTCCGTGAATCCGCGCCAACTGGTCGTCACTCGCTCCCGCTGCCCGCAAACGATCTCGCCGATCGGCGTTGGTGCTTCGACTCCCAACTGCTCCGATGTACATCGCATCGGTGGCCAGCGCACTGAGCAGAGCCGGCTCATCGAACTTCGGATCGTGCGTCAGAATGACAATCGCTGCATCATTCGAAACCTGGAGTTCCCGGAATGCATCTTCTGGCCAGGCGACGATCAGTTCATCGACATCTGGAAAGCGATCCGCTGTCGCCAGCTGGCTTCGCGCGTCGGCAACCACAATATGGAATCCGAGCGATCGCGCCATCGGAATCAGAGCCTGGGCCACATGCACCGCACCAACAATGATCAATTGGGGATCTACTGGAAACACTTCCACGAAGACGTCGATATCGTTCGCCAAGGTCGTGATCGTGGAGGTCCGGGAGGCGAGTGCCTCGAGCGCCACAGAGCCAGCCAGTTCATCGAGTTCTGACTCGCCGAGCGAACCGGTTTGCGTATCAGCAGTGACGACCATTTTGCCGCCCAGACCACGACCGCGAATCACGGTTACAGTTGCCGCAGGAATACGCTGACGATTGAATTGCTGAACGTCGCGATACCAGTCGCTCACGACGGTACCTCGATCTCCTCGACGAAGACTTCGATCGTGCCGCCACATGCCAGCCCGACATCCCATGCCATTTCGTCAGTGATTCCGTATCGGATCAACTTCGGAGTTCCGGTTTTGAGGACGTCCTGCGCCTCCATAACGACGGCGTTTTCGACACATCCACCACTCACCGATCCAGCCATCTCACCGAGTTCGCTGACTGCCAGTCGCGCCCCGACCGGACGCGGAGCCGAACCCTCGACCCGAATCACTGTCGCCACGGCAACCCGCTTGCCTGAATCACGCCATGTATCGATTTCCGGTAGAAATTCTGCCATTGCACTATTCCTTTGCGACCTACTGGGCTCGCGTCAACTCGGCCATGCGTTCCGTGACTGCAACGTTCTGTCTCCGAACCGGAGGCTGGTCCTCGACGGCACTGAGCAGATGCGCCAGCCCTTCCATACTCTTGAGGTTGTGAATCGGTAGAAAGTGATCGACGTACGGCAACGCCGCACGAATTCCCTGGGTCAGCGGCTGATACCCCGGCGCCCCGAGCAGGGGATTCAACCAGATCAGTCGGCGGCAGGATCGCTGCAGCTTGGCCATCTCGGCACCAAGCAGGAGCGGATCTCCCCGATCCCAGCCATCACTGATGACAAGAACCGTTGCCCCGGATCGCAACACTCGCCGGCTCCACAGGTAATTGAAGTTGTGGATCGCCTCGCCAATGCGAGTGCCTCCCGACCAGTCGTCAACCGAGGCGACAACATCGGCAATCGCGGTGTCGACATCGCGTCGTCGCAGTTCCCGGGTGATCCGGGTCAGCCGCGTTCCGAAAACGAAGACCTCCACCGAATCGAGTCCGTGCTCCAGCGCGTGAACGAACCGCAGCAGCAAACGAGCGTAGCGATCCATCGAGCCCGAGATATCGCAAATCAGCACCAGTGGTCGCATCTTGATCTTGCGGGTCCGCTTTTTCAGATCGAGCGGAATGCCGCCGTGCTTGAGCGAGGCTCGCATTGTTGCGCGGTAATCGATGAACTCACCACGGAGCGCCCGCTCACGCCGTCGGGTCCGTTTCGTGCCCAGTCGC
>JBBJOX010000393.1:0-2515 GCA_037724245.1 Thermomicrobiales bacterium
GACACCATCGATCGTGCTGCATGTGGACTGGATTCGGGATCGCGCGATCACGATTATCGATTCGCGTGAAATCGATTACGACAGCAGTATTCCGGATCTCTGCAGTCAAGCCCCCTTCTGGGAAATTTCGTTCCCCGGGCGGCTGCGCGTGGAATTACGCACGCACGCTGCTGTTCCCTTCGAGTCCGCCAGTCTGGAAACACTCTCCGCACTGCTGCTGCCGTTTCTTGAACTTTCGAGGCGCACCGATCGGCTTTCCCGCGCCATGTCATTGCTGGAAGTTGCGCTGACGCCAGTCCTGTCGAGACAGAACAGTGATACATCGAGTGAAATCGTGGAACGGGTTGGTCGTCAGATCAATGCACCTACGGCGTTCTATCCTGCACCGTCGCCTGCTCCAGAAGCAGGCGACGGACCAGCCCACATCTATCACGGTCCGCTGAGCAATCATGTCAGCCAGCACATCTTCAATTCGTTCGGACGATTGCCCGGGGGACCAGTTCAGCGAGCCATGCAATCGCCAGCGGGTGCAGCCCCGGTCACCCGTGCCTCGTCGGGTCAGGGCGAGTCGGCACTACGCCTGAATGAGATGCTCTCCCGGCTGAGTCTCACCGACTACATCACAATCCGCGTCGTCCATCACGAACGCACGATCGGCGTAATTGCCTGCGTGGCGACAACATCCACTTTGGCCACAGGTCAGTTCAGTGGCGACGATATCGCGACGGTCGCCAGTGCCGGTTTCATCGCAGGCTGGGCGATTCCCCTGGCAGAACAACAGGCACACCTGCGCCGATCGCTGCTGGAAAGCGAAATGCTGCGCCACCTCGTTCAGGTGAGTTTCCAGCACAAGGATCAGGACGAAACGCTCTCGATTGCCAGTGGCGTTGCGAGGATCCTGTTCAGCGCGGATTATGTCGCATTGGGTTCGGTCAGCAGTTGCGGAGAACTTCTGGGGTTCCGACATGTGTCCGGCAATCGGACAGAAGCGCACCAGCACGTTGGATACACATTCACATCGGACACGGTACGAAGCTGGCTGCAAAGCCCGAACCTGATCATCCTGCAGAATCTGGATACGAATGCTCGGATCGAGCCCAAACAGTTCCCGATTCTTTCCGGTGAGCAGCTGATTACGGTGATCATTGCGCCGATCGAACTCGAGGACGGAAACTGGATGATTCTCCTGATTGGATTCAGGACCAAACAGCTGGTGACGGACGATGTCTCAAGGTTTGCCAGATCGCTCTCGCAGACAATCGCGGCCGCGCTTTGACCTTCTGGTCGAGCCTGCTCAGGAGTCTGTCCAGCACGGATTGTCCGATCCCGGCGGGCGGCTTTCCTTCGCTGCGGCCCAGGATAGCAACACTTTTTATTGACACGCGGGCCGACAGCTACGGGTCAAACAGGTATCGACACGCTACCCACTCTTCTGGAACAAAGCGAGAGCCTGTCGCGTTCGGGCGACAGGGTTGATTTCGTTGAGCAACGTTCCCTTGGTGGAATCAGTCGTCGGTTGAGTACTGTCGATACAGCACGATACCGACAATTGTTGCCACCGTTCCGGCAATCATCAGAAAGATGCCAATGTTCATTTCGTAGTCGCGTGGTTCCACGAACGCTGCGCCCATTGCGAAGATAACTACTCCGGTTGTTGCGGCCACAGATCCGGCAGCAGTCAGGACTCGGCCGATTTCCAACACGATCGTATCTCCAGGGGTTCAGGCAACACGTGTGCCTGCGGCGATTGCTTTCGAATGTTGCCGAAATCCTACCCAAAAATCACTGAACCGTCGAGTCAACAACGGCATTGACTCGACTACTTTGGAAGGAACAAAGAAGGCGACCGGTTACCCGGTCGCCCTCTTCATCTACTGACCTGAATTACTCGACGACGAGGACTGTGACCAATCCAGCATCGGAAAGCAAACCACCATCGGCGGATGGTGCAGTGCTGAACAAGGCATACGTGCCTGGCTCGAGGTTTCCAACGATGTAGCCAGTGGAATCCGGGCTGAGCAAGCCGATCGATCCGAACAGGGTCGCATCGGCTGGTGCCTCGCCGGCGGCGACTGCTGTAGCGATCTCGGCGGCTCCGGCAGCATCTGTTCCGTCAGCAACCTGATAAACAATGACGTCGGTTGGCTGGGTTCCAGAGTTGGTCACCTGCCAGAGGGCTGGACCAGCAGCACTGCCTTCAGCGGCGATGCCTTCGTCCGAGACTTCGACCTGCGTGGCAGATTCGATTTCCGGGAACTCAACGGCGACCGGGGAAGCCTCTGGTGTGGCGCCTTCTTCGGGCGGCGCAAGGTAACCGGCGGCGATTGCTTCTTCTTCAGTCGAAACGGTGAAGTTCTGGGCTGGGCTAACGCTGGCCGGGTTACTGCTGAACACAGTCCATCGTCCGGCGTCGAGGTTGGCAACTGTTTGCGACGTTGTGCCTGGTCCGGCCCATGAGCCACCGGCGAATGTGATGTCACTCCAGAACTCTGGCAGCTCGCCACCTTCGCCCTGG